>FZLS01000065.1 GCA_900197625.1 Rhodobacteraceae bacterium Water-Bin34
CTACGAGCTCCGTCATTTTCTTCGAGATTAGCTTTCTTACCATCAAGTAAGAATAACTCTTTAAAATGTACAATAAAATATCTGCCTTGTTTGTGTAAAATGTGACAAGACTGATAGAGTTTCTGATCTTTTCTAGAGGCTACACCAATTCTTGTTAGTGTTTCTCTAATCTTTAAAAAATCGTCGGGTTCGTTAAGTGTGATCTCGAGCATTGATGCTGGTGACCATGAGACTTCTGTGTTATTATTTTCGTTTTCCACCTTTGTAAATCCTATTTTTCATTTCATCTATCTGATCATGATCAAATAATGATAATACAGATTTAGCTTTTTCATCGCTATATCCATAATATTGTTTAATAATTTCAAGATTCTCGATATCTCTGGCTTTCAGCCATTTCGAAAATCTTTTTTTCTTCTTAATTATATTTATAAAAAAATCGAATTGAAGGCGATTATCCAAATGATGGTTTAAATTCATCTCATTTGCTATCAGAACCGTATCAGAAAAATACGATAAGCCACGATTAACCATAAAAGCGTTATATTCTTTTTCGGCAATATCATCTACCATAATATCTTTCTTAGTAGTGTTAATTGCGTTTAAATATTCAAACGGATTCATTTTCTTGCTGCCTTATATATTCTTCTGCGAATTCTCTTGTATTAAAAGTTCTTTCAGAAACTATAACACTTTCTTCGTTATATTTTACTGCTCTATACTTTTTATTTTTAAATCCTTCGTAGTGTACTTCTACTATACTCCAACTCATTTAAATTGTACTCCTGCCATAATTTCAGTTAAACACGCAACAGTGTTGAGTTCGTGATCCGCAACAAATGAATTTTTATATTGATAATCCGCAAGAATCAATACTGCTTGCGGAACCGATGATGGTTCAATATAATCATTCATGTTATCGTAAATCTTACGATAAATCGCTGCGGGTTCTGAATCAATATTATTTGCTACCCATTGCCTCATCGCTTTGAAATTTTTATCTTTGAGATGCAGCATTAAATCATTCAACGAAATTTCTGATAATGAAACTAAGATGCCAGAATCAATAACTCCTGATGTTGAATAACGCTGAAGTTCATTAATAACCTTACGCCAATCTGGCATATGTTTCATAATTAATTCAGCTAACACTTGTTCTTCGAATTGTACACCTTCTTCTGATAAGATATATTTACATCTTTCTAAGAATTTGACACACAACTTTGCTGATTGTGCTTTAGAAATATTAAACTCAATTGTTGTACAACGTGAGTGTAAAGGATCGATTATTCTATTCTTAAAATTGCACGTTAATATAAATCTACAGTTTGACGAGAATTCTTCTATAAATCCACGTAATGCTGGTTGTGTTGATTGAGCATTAAGATAATCCGCTTCGTCTAGGATGACTACTTTGTAACCACCTTGGAGTGAGATCGACGAAGCGAATTGTTTGATTTTATTCCTAAGAGTATCTATTCCTGATTCTTCTGAACCATTGATTAATAAATAATCCAAATTTAATTCATTGCACAAAGCTTTTGCAACTGTTGTTTTACCAAGACCAGCTGTGCCAGTCAGAAGCATATTGTGTAATTCACCTCCGTTAACAATATCTTCAAAAGTTGATTTAATATTTTGTGGTAAAATACAATCTTTAATTGTTTGTGGTCTGTACTTTTCTACCCATAGAAATTCATTCATTATAGTACCTCCCAACCAAGTACAGTATCTACTCTAAATGACCTCCATGCGTCTTTATCAAGTGCCCAACATGCTACAGCATCAGTATCAGGATTGATACTTTCAATAACGGTTTGAACACCGTTTGCTTTTAAAACTGTTGGATTTAGTGTACAAGGCATAACTCTTACTTCATCAGAGTTAATTTTTTGAAAGGTTACTGTAACTGTACCTTTTTTAAGTGCTTCGATTAAGCGTGATAATTCATTGCGATTCATAATATAATTCCTTAATAATATAATTTAAATTGTGTGGAGGAATTTCACCTCCACGATTAAGAAGTTTAATTAACTTCTTCAGCTTCTACCTGTTCTGGTAGATCGTCACCAGCTGGTGCTTCTGGAACTGCGCCTTCAGGTGCTTCACCTTTAGGAGCTGCAGCATTTAGGAATGCTACTACTCTGTTCCTTAAACCGCCAACGGCTTCGAGTTCCTGACCTTCGAAACCACCACGTCTTGATACGATATCAATGATTTGTACCATAGTTGCGATGTCTTGAAGACTCAGTTGCGGAGCTTCTTGCCCCTCTGCACCTTCGGGTGCCATTACTTCTTCAGTCATTTTCTTCTCCTTTGCAAAGTTAGACTAATTGAGAGATACCTACCCCATGTAGCATACCTCATATTATCCCCATAATGTATATGAGAATTTTTACTGTGCATAGTTATTTATACACCGTATTTCGATGATTTCTCTAAAGCAATAAAATATTCTACTGGAGTATTTGTATTTTTCCAATTAGAAATTAGCTTAGAAGAGATCGAAACATTATAATCGCCATGAAGCATTTTTAGATTTGAAATGCTAAAGACGTATTTAAAAATTTCAGTTGATGCGATACCTAAATCGATATCGAACGTATTTGCTGTTGCATCCTTTTCGTCGAATACTTTGGCAGTAATATCTCCACCTTCACAACTAAACATTAGTTCAGCATGACCAAGAACTGCAGCTGCTTTTTTAATTTTATCCAAATTATCTGCAGATAAATTAAAATTCACTTCGCATTCTGGCATTGTGATATCCTTAGTTGGTTGAGTTAGAATCTCCAGTTCAGAATAGTAATATCTAACTTTTTGTCCACCACTACCATGAATAAAGACTGATTTGTCTTCAAACACTAGAGTAGGAGAATCAACTAGATTCATCACTGATAAAAATTCACTAAGATCATAGACTCCAAACTCAACTGGAAAATCTTCTGTTACAGTAGCTTTTGCCATAATAGTTTTGGCTTCTGAAATAGTTGATAGACCTTGGCCTGGTTTAAAGACTAAATTTGCGTTAATACCTGAAAAGTTTTTTAAGATATTAATAGTTTCACTTGATATATTCATAATTATTTTCCTCGATTAATTCTATCATGTTCATATAACGCTAACAAAGCATAGTGTAATACTTTCATTAGATCCTTTCGATGATCTTTAGGACCACCTTTTTTCCCATACCGAGCATTATATTTGTCGACATTACCGAGGAAAAATCCAAGGCCATGTCCGCGGTCAACTATAACTTCACTTGATTGAAGTCCACCTTGACCATAGTGGGCTCCGTATGTAGAATCGATATACGATTGAAGCTCTTTGATCAGAGCTTCCTCGTTAAACTTGTAATTTGGTTTAGATTTCGCCATTATTGTCCTCATCAAAATTGACACCTGAATCTACCTTAGAATAAAGATCTAAGAAAGCTTCTTTAGTATCATCATCGAACCTTGCGATACAAAGATCGATTGATTTCATTTTGTTTCCAAAGATGGAGAAAGATTGAACAATGTGACACAACCTTCTTGTTGAAATCACTTCATCAACACCATCATCATAAAATGTTTTTCTGATAATATCTGCCCAAGAAACTAGCTTCTCAGCAAAATCATCATCTTTAGTATCAAACTTGTCCATGTGATTTTTAACAATCTTTGTTTCGATTGAAGGCGATGGAAACTTTTGATCAACTGCGATAGTAAACCTTTCAAGGAAAGCTTCATCAATAATTGAAGCAGCAGTAAATCTACCATCCTCTGAACCTTTACCTTTTGTGTTTGCTGTGGCTATAACATTGAAGCCATTCGCAGGAGAAATTGTCTCACCTGTTTTCTTAACAACAACAGGTTTACCTTCCAATATACCTTGAAGACACATAATTTTATTTGTAGCTCTATCGACTTCGTCAAGAAGTAAGATCGCACCGTTCTCCATTGCTTTGAGAACTGGACCTTTAGAGAAGACTGTTTCTCCATCAATAAGTCTGAAACCACCGAGCAAATCATCTTCGTCTGTTTCTGGATTAATTTGAACACGTATAAACTCCTTATTAAGTTTTGCACATGCTTGTTCTACCATAAATGTTTTACCATTTCCTGATAAACCAGAAATGTAAACTGGATAGAACATGTTTGATTTAATAACTTTAACGATATCGTGATAAGCTCCCCAAGGTACAAACGTTGGATCAACTTTCGCGAATGTTTTTTCTTCGTTTACAATCGATTGCATTTTAGCAACAGATCCTTTTGGTAAATCAACCACATTCGATTCGTATGGTTGAATAAGTGCGCTAAGATCGTATGTACCAATCTTAACTCTATTTTCTTTTGTAAGAATGGGGTAGAAATCTTTTCCTGTATAACCCATACTTTTTGCAGTACTTTCAATTACATTTTTCCTAAAATGTTTTTGATCTGGATAATTTTTAGATAATTCTTCCAAGATCTTCTGCGTTGATATTTTCAATTCTTTCATAATATATTCACTCCTTTATCAATTTATGTACCCATTATACCAAATAACAGGGCTGTTGTACATGCTTTTTTTCACTTTTTTTCACTTTTTTTAGTTTAGGCAACAGCTGCTCCAAACTTGGTCATTAATACTTTGTTTAATTTCTTACTCTTTGAGTACTTCTTAAACGCTGTACCAATTTGACCTTTCGTTGCATCTTCGTTTATATCAAACTCGTCTGCATTTGTATCAAGATTTTTATTACCTTTCACAAGATAGTAAGTATTGTAACCACTGTAACCTTCAACTGTTACACACTTATTTTTAGTATATTCTTTTCTTGCTTCAGATCTCCAATCTTCCCAAATTTTATTTTCTGACCAACAAATATCTCCTAATTTAGAGTTCCACATGTGATTACTATCTGCCATGAAGAAACCGATGGTATTAATTCCATACGTATCGTTAAGATTTTGTAGAAGTTTTGCCGTAATTAACCTTCTTGTTTCTGATTTAATTGCTTTACCATCAATAAGAATTTTAAATCCATCATTACTATAATAGTAATCATCAGCTTGGACTTTCATATCTTGCATTTTTCTATCTGAAATAACTCTAAGATGATTTGAATCTCCATCAGTAAATGTAATTAGATTTAACTTTTCAACATTGTTTTTAGCTTTAAACCTTTTACAAATATCATGAGCAATAATTAATGCTTGATTAAGTGGAGTAGAACCCCAATCTTCAGCTTTAGCAATAAAGTTTCCTGATGTCCAACCATCAATCTCTATTCTCATATGTAAATTCTGTAATGATTCTTCGAAATCTTTTTTCTTCAAAGAAGATGATGTAAGTTGTGGCATTGAAATATCATCTAATTCAACATCTCCATCTTTATACATCTCCCAATTAATCTTATCGTTAGTTGATGTAAATGCGTAAACTTCGAATGGAATATTTACAGCTTTACAAAACATCACAGTGTGAATTACTTGATCTAATACGTATTTAATTGAACTTGACATTGATCCAGAATAATCGACGATCATAATCATACCGTGATTTTTAGAATCCGCTAATCTTGTAGTTCTTAAGAAGATATCATCATTAGTTTTGTATGACCATAACTTGTTAACATCTAAATTACCAGTTTTTGAAACTGAAGCTTTTTGCCATTGTGTTGCTGCCTTTCTTTGTTCGAATTCTTTTACAGCAAACTGAATATTTTTCTTAACATCTTTTATGTATTTTGGATAAGTTTCGTTTTTTGCTTTATTGTATGCATCGAGTGCTTCGTCATAATAGCTTTCTTCGAAGCTTTCAATTCTTTTGATTCTTTCCTTTCTTGCTTCGCTAAGATCTTTGTATTTAACTACTGCAAGTTCTCTTAAACTTTTAGGAATATCTCTACAAACTAAAGGTTGTCTACCGTTTTCATCAATATCTAAAAGATTTTTTTCGCTACTTCTAAAGATCTCATCAGTAGTTGAAACATCAGCTTCGCTATGAGTTGGTTCAAGTGCAGCTACTACTTCTTCGGATTGTTCATCTTCTTCAGTAGTCTCTGCACCATCACCGTTTGTGTTGCTCATATTTTCTTCTGTGTTTTCTTGGTTATCTGATTCTAAATCATCGTGACCATCCGATGTTGGATCATCATTTTGATCTCCCTCAGATTCTTGTTGATCATCCATAGGAATTTCCTTTGGTTGAAGCAATTCTGATTGATTTTCTTTAGTGTATGCTAAGATATCTCTTACGAGATCTAAAACTTCGCTAAATTCGTTAGTTGACATTGCTCTATTATAAAATACAATTTCTTCATCACTAAAAGGTACATCAATAAGATTACCAATTTTAGCTTTAAGATTGATTTTATCGATAAGCTTTACTTCTTCCCAATCTGTATCTAATATATTATCTCCAAAGAAACCTTCATCGGTTAGCTTTTTGTAACCTCTAGAGAATGGACCAACAAGTCCAGGATATCTAGTTTTTACTTTTCTTTCGATTCTAGCATCTTCGATTACATTGATATATGATCTTGGACAACCTTCAAGCTTTTCAGGGCTATCGTGCCAACCTTCGTATGGAGTTTCTAAAGCATGACCAACTTCATGACCAATTAGAAGATCTTTTACATCTTTACCCATATCTTTCCACATAGGTAAACCCAAGACACGGTTCTTAATGTCAAACCATGCGGTTTTATAATTACCTTCTTGTATCGTAATATTTTCTTTGGCTAGTAGTTTGGCTAACTGCATTTATCACTCCTTTATCAATTTACTGGACCATTATACCAAAAATGAGGGCCCTTGTACATAGGGCCCCCTAAAAATAATTCGCTTTTTTTCAATATAATGATGGTGGAGCTGATAGGAATCGAACCTACGACCTACTGGATGCAAACCAGTCGCTCTCCCTACTGAGCTACAGCCCCTCAATAATATTTATATTTGGATATGCTTTTTTGATAATATTTCTTTCTTCAACCCATTCGGCTCGAGGAGTGGATCTTTCATAACCTTTATCTTGTTGATAGATGTTTGTGGCGCCCATTCCATCGAATCCCAATAATATAATTTCATCAAATCCCATTTGGCATGCTATTTCAATTGCTCTTGATCCAGAAGACATGATTTTTTCTGGTATAGGTTCAACCATATCTTTAGAATATGTATGAGTAACATATACATAATGCTCACTTCCTGCAACTTGAGCGAATTCACTATCAACAACGTTATGTCTAATAATAGGTTTATTAAATGAAGCAGCTATTGCATCAACCGCATAATTAGGAATTGGATCCCATTCTGTAAATAAACAAAAGTGATCTTTACAATATCCACTTTCGTATATAATATGTTGCATATATGTATCGGTACAAACTAAAGCATCTGGAGATTCTTTATATGCGCCATTACATCCGATAACAAAAGTGCTAGAATATTGAGATCTAAAATTTATACCCTTTCTCGATTCACCGTTACCTAATACTAATGCTGTTGTTTTCATTTAATTTTTGAAAAATTTCTATCTTTTATAAACTCAATCTTAGATCTAAATTTGTTTTCTAATATATCACCTTTGTGTGAAATGATGAATACGTTTGTTCCATCTTCAAGAGTATTTAGAATTTTTGTTAAATTATCAATACCATCATGATCTAAACTGGAATCAAACGTTTCATCTAAAACTAAGAGATTTGTAGCTGCACTATTTTTCATTTTAGCGATTTGCCTCCATGTAAATAGTAATGATAAATCGATTCTTTGTTTTTCACCTTCAGAGAAAGATGCATAATTAAAACTATCTCTATGTCTAGATCTAATAGTTTCATTAAAGTTTTCATCTAAATGGAATGCTACAAAGAAATCCAATACTTGGAGATACTGGTTAATTAAACGATTCATAACAGGTAAATATTGTTTAATCACTTTCGTTTTAATACCAGTATCTTTTAGCATCTCCCCTATAACTTCGTTATAAGTTCTTTCCTCTACATACTCTAATTTTTTTTCTGTGATATTTTCTTTAGATTTTCTAAGTGATTCCATTTCTTTCTTTGCAGTTTTAATATCTCCGCTTGATTGTAATAAACCACTTATTTCTTTTTGAATACTATCGATATCCTTTTGAATTAAAGATACTTTATCATTATTAGAAATAATTTTTCTTTGCCTTTCTAATAAGTGTGTCATCTTACTTCTAGAATCTTCAACATCAGCATAATTTTGGTCAACTTCTTCTTTAAGTTTTTCCATACCTTGTTGAACTTCTGCAGCAGATTTTTTAATAGCATCTATCTTTTCTTTTTTGATATCTTCATTAATCTTTTGATCACACGTTGGACATTGATCATTTTCTTCGAAGAATTTTCCTTGTTGTACTAGATCTTTAATTTTTGATGTAAACTGTAGATCATACGATTTTAGCTGAGTAGTAGTTGATTTTAAATTGTCCGATCTTTTAGTTTCGATATCGATATGAGATTGCAAATTATCATTAAGCTCTGTGCTTTCTTTAATTAATTCTTTAATGTCCTTCTCGTGATCTTGAATAGTTTCTTTCTTTGTTTCAACTAAGTCTTTATTAATCGATTGTAGATCTTTAATATATTTCCCTTGACTATCAATCTTAGTTTTAAATAGTTCTATTTGGTGATTAATATCAGTTAACTCATCTCTAATATTAGCATTCCTTTCTTTTAATAAAGTGTTCATCTTAGAAAAAATATTAATATCTAATAAATCTTCGATAACACCTCTTCTTGACCAAATAGGTAACTGCATAAATGGAATAAATGAACTACTACCCAATACAACTACTTGATGAAATGATTTATGATTTAATTTTAGAATGTTTTGTTCTAAGAATTTTTGATAATCTCTAGCATTTGAAGCTTGATTAATCATAGTGCCATTTTGATAAATTTCGAATTTGTTTGGTTTGATACCTCTCATAATTCTAAAATCTGAATCACCAATTTTAAATTCAACTTCTACTATTGTGCCTTTTTTATTAATACTATTGATCATTTGATCTTTCTTAATATCTCTATGAGGTTTACCAAATAAACCAAAAGATAAAGCATCTAACATTGTAGATTTACCTGCACCATTCTGTCCTACAATTAACGTTGATGGTGATCTATTTAATTCGATTTTAATAGTGTCATTTCCAGTAGAAAGAAAGTTCTTCCATGAAACTGATTTAAAATATATCATACTACCTCTAGATTTTGTGCTTCTGTATAAAGCTTTCTCAATTCAAGTTTTAAATGATCCTTATCAAGATCTGTTTCTACAGCTTCTACATAAGAATCTAATAATACAGTTGTATCTTCTAATGAAATTTTATCATCTTCAACGCTTTCGCCTAGATATTCTTCAAAAGATTCTGCTATCTTTAATTCGTAAGTTTCAATGCTTTGCAATTTATCAATAAACTTATCAAACATATAAAGATCGTTTTTATTCAATACAATTAATTTAATAAATTTATGCTCGTATTCACTAAAATCAAAGTTGTTATAATCATTTCTTGTATCATCATATATGATTTTTTTGAACATAGTAATAGGATTTCTAACAGCTTCAATCTCTCTTGTTTCAGTATCTAATACATGGAAATATTTAGGATCATCTACATCTGCCCAAGTAAATTCCATTTGTGAACCAAGATAGTGAACGTTATCTCTATGTGATTTAGTATGGAAATGTCCTGATAATACCATTTCAAACCTTGAGAATATATCTGCATTCATGCCATGAGGATTGCTTATTCCTGCCATCATATCAAATCCCTTTAATTCTAAATGAGCACCAAGAATAGGAGCTTTACAATTTAAAGCCCAATCTGTATATTCTTTGTAATTAGAATTGTTAATCCAAGGGATAACTGCTACACCTAAACCATCATAATCCAACACAGTTGGCTTCATAATAATATTTACATTACTGGTAAAATAACCCAACAACTCTTTGAGGCTGCACAACTCATTTGTATTTTTGAAGTATACATCATGATTTCCGGGAATAATATCCATGGTAATACCAAAATCCCGCATAGGCTCAAGAAAATGCTTACGATTTGCATTAAGCGCTTTAAAGTTGACGAATTTTCTGTGTTCATAGTAATCACCTAAGTGCAATATTTGTGTTATATTATGTTCTTTGAGATAAGGAAAAAATACTTCCTCATAAAATCTTTCTTGATATCTTAAAAAAATATCAGAGGAATTCCTAACACCACAATGTGTGTCATTTAAAATAGCTATTTTCATATTATACCATAAAGAGTTCTAGTTTTTCTTTCTCTTTTTCGATCTTTTTAAATTCTTTTATGGCTGCATCATTACTTTTAACTTGACTAATTCTTTGTCTTAAAGTATCAACATAAGCCATTGTTTCTTGTGCACCTGATTCGTCCATACCCATTTGAGTAAAGTCTTCGATACCCATCCTTTCGATAAATCTAAATTTGATATCTTGTTGCCTTTTCTCTTTTGTGATCCTTCTTATAAATGCGAAGTAACAAATCTGAGTAAAATAAGAGAATGCATTTGGTTTACCTGTTCTTGTAGCTGTTTCGATATTATAATTACCAATAGCTCTTAAACAATTTTCTACTGCATCCATTACCATTTCTTCTCTATAAGTGTATCTTACAAAGTTTGGTCTGTGAGATAATCCTTCAGCAATCTTAATAAAACATTTTGCAATATAATCGGTTACTTTAGGAACTTGTGTGTTTTTTTCCTTTGCTTCCCTTACTAAAACTGCATAGTCAAAGACTGCTTCTGAAAATTCTCTATTATTAACGTAATGAGGTTTTTCTTTAGGTTTGAGTTTCATTCAATTTCTCCATATAATTAGATATATTATACCATAGTTTAGCCATAATGTACATCTTTTTTTTATTTAATTATTTTCTCCCCAAAGGTTTACAAAACTGAAAAAGTGTGGTATAATAATATAGCTGCTGAGGCAGAGGAGGATACCATATCAGTGTATTGTTTTCTTTGGTTCAGGTTCTTCGGCCGATTCATATTCATCATATTCCATAGAGGCTTGATATTCATCGGCTATCTTTTCAACCATATCGTTAAAGCTAGTGAGATCCTTTTTCTCTCCAACATTATAATTAATGTAATGCTTTTTCGATTCTTCTTCAATTTCAACATGATTTATTACATGTCGTTTGAATAATTTAAAAATCGTTTTATCAGAAAATGGGAACCATGGCGAATACATATACATTCCCAAACTATTCATCTTGATCTGAACGGGACGTTCTAACACGAAGGCGTTCTCGTCTGAGTGTTGAACTAATCCAATCACTTCTTCTCCGCTAGTTAATTTAAAATGTCTGATATTTAAGTCTTCCATACTATATATTTATATCATGTAATTTATAGTCGAACTTCTCTTTACTATATATCTTTATACGTTCTGCTGCATGTTGTAATGTATAATTTTTCTTCGCTTTCCAATGAAGATCATCGGCGATATCATACACTTTAGTATTTATACCATCGTCTGATTTTCTTAATCCTCTTCCGATACTTTGGAGAACCCTAATTTGAGACTTACTTGGTGAAGCAAAAATAATATTGTGTAAACGCCTAATATTAATCCCTGTAGAAAAAGTGCCCATACTAGCAACAATGATTGCATCGCTTTCTTGTTCCGTAATTTCGCGAATTTGCTCTCGAGTTTCAACATCTGTTTCTCCTGATACGTAAAATAATTTTCTACTTTTTCTGGGTAAAGCATCAAACTTTTCTTGCAACATACTGTGGAGTGGTTTACCATGCTTTTCTACATACTGAAATAATATAAGTGTATTACCTTCTTGATCCATGGCTAAGTTAGATATGAAATTATTACGAGGTTCATACTTTACAATAAAATCTAATTCATCTTGGTATTTCATTTTTGATACCATCTTACAATAATCATCTTTGTATTTTAGTAGTAATACGAGAATATCCAAATCAGCAAGTGATTTTTCTTCTATTAACCTTTTAGTTGTAGTAACTTTATAAACTGGACCAAATAAACCTTCTAATACTAGCTGATGTGTCTGTGTTCCATCTAAAGTTCCTGTAGTACCTATACGATATTGCGCGTTAACACATTTCTCCATAATAGCAGTTAGAGATTTTGCTTTAAAGTTATGTGCTTCATCTCCAATAACCATACCATATTCTTGGAACCATGGCGATTGCATTTTATAAATCGATTGCCATGTAGTAATAATAACTCTTTCTTTAATCTGATATCTTTCTTTTCCTGAATATATTCTATGGCAATTTTCTTCTGTATTCCATTCATCAAATTCAGAATAATCTCCAAAATCAGAATACATTTGCTCTACTAACGATGTAGTAGGTACTATAATTAAAACTTTACCATCGTATTCCTCGAGGTAATATCTTATAGCTAAATATATGATCAAACTCTTACCTGACGCTGTAGGAGATAATAATAACGCTTTTTTATCTGATATCGTGCGCGAGAGCGCATCAAGTTGGTAATCACGAGCAGTTATACTCTCTCCGTTCACAGAGAGTGATACCCGCTCCAGTAAGCTTTCAATATTAGCAATATGCGTACTTTCAGGCGTTCCAAAGCTGTTTTGATCTACTTCAAGCGTATAATCTCTTACTTTTGCGAACTCCTGAACGTATTTGAACAGCCCAGAGTATAAAGTTTTAGCCCTCAAGTCAAATAAACGTATCTTTCCATCCCACATCCTGTTGCGGTATGCAGGCATAAACTTGTAACCAGGAACGTAAAAACAGAAGTGTTCTGATAACTCTTGTTCTATACTTGGTTCAGTTTCTATTTGAAGAAAGACTTCGTTCTTCTTTTTGACTTTAATGAGATCCACTATATACCGCTTGTAAACTTATTCCATTCAATTATGTTTTTAATATTTTGATGTCGCCACTTAATATTTTCTAAAATTTCCTTTAAAGTATCTATAAGCTCTTGAGTGTATTGCATTCTAGCTTGATGTTCTTGTATTAATGGATCTGCATCGTAAAACTTATCCATATCACCCTTTAAAATTGTAAGACCATCAAGAGGATCATAATTCCATCCCAATTCGTCTATTTCTTCTTTACTTAATTTGCCGTTATAATGTAGCCATTTGTTCTTAAGAAGCACTTTAAAGTCGTTATCTAGTCTTTTTAGTTTTAACTTATTGATTGAGTACAACTCAAGATACTTCGAATGAAGTTTTGCAGATTCTCTGGAAGATGCATCAAGTTCAAGTTCATCGATTTGACAATCTTTTTTCCACATCTCAATTATTTGTTCTAATGTATTCATAATGTATTCCTATTTTTTAAACCATATTATATTATACCACAAGACTGTACAAAAGTACACTATTTAAATTCAAAATATGTATATTTAAATGTAACGTCTGCTTGTAAGTATTCCACTTCAGTTTGCTGCGTAGAAAATTCTACAGCTGATAAGTTTGTAGGAAACAAATCTCTAAAAATTATTTCTTTTGTCACATTGTTATGACTTGATAAGATAAGCAGTGTACCATCTGATTTAAATGATTCTCCATCATTAATACAGTTATGTAACCAATCGAATGTTTCGATATAGTTTTCCATATTTTCCGTGATATTAAATCTAATGCTTAAATTACTAAAGTTAAGCCTATCGCCAGTAAATCCTAAGTTTGTACCTCTGTAAGGTGCGGGAACTTCTGATAGTGACACATCTGGAACTGTAACTGCTGTACAGAAATAGTTTATGTTTTGATATTTTTCTGCCTCCAGTTTGAACTGAAATCCAACGGGTGACAAAAAGTTTTTATTAGTTGTGATAGCCATACTGTTATTTATACTAGTTTAAAAGTTAAATGCATAAAAAAAGGGAGACCGAAGTCTCCCTTTCAAAGTTAGTAATACTAACTTACACCATGATTCCGTCTACTCTAAAGATTCTGAAATATGGATTTGCTCTGTCAGCACCTACAGTACCGTCAGTTGCTACGAATGGGTTTGCTACCATACCATATCTAGTTTTGAAACCGATTCTTGGTTGGAAGTCCTCTTCGCCAACAGCTTTAACCATTGTTAAAGGAACATATGGGCAGTAGAATACACCTGCGTCATATGGGTTAGATCCTCTAAAGCCAACTGTTACGTAGTCTTGGCTAACGTTACCTGAAGCAGCAGGTCCAGCATATGGATCAACATATACTTTGAACTTACCGTTAAGAACACCAGCAAAAGTATTACCAGTATCATCAACATTCAAGT
>FZLS01000080.1 GCA_900197625.1 Rhodobacteraceae bacterium Water-Bin34
CTAGAATTAATCCTGGTCCTCAATATACTGGTCAGTATAACGGATCTCAATTTACTAGAATATTTACCGCTCAGTATAACGGATCTCAATATACTAGACAATTTACTAGAATTAACTTTACTAGAATATATTCTGCTAATTATGCTAGAATTAATCCTGGTCCTCAATATACTGGTCAGTATAACGGATCTCAATTTACCAGACAATTTACTGGGCAATACAATGGATCCCAATTTAACGCTCAGTATGCTCGATTAAATACTGGGCCTAATTACGCTCAACAGTATAGCAGGATAACGCCTGGACCTCAGTATAGTGTTAACTTTACAAGACAGTTTACTGCACAGTATACAGTTAACTTCTCAAGGATTACAACCGGGCCTCAATATAGTGTTAATTTTTTAAGACAGTTTACAGCCCAATATAATCTGCAATATACTAGACAGTATACCGCACAATATACAGATAACTTTGCAAGGCTGACTGTAGGAGATACTTTTAATAGGCTGGTAACAGGTCCGCAGTATACAGGACAGTATACAAACCAATTTACAGGTGCAACTGTAGGATCGCAAGAGTCGGTACAGATAAAAAGGCTATGGTTAAGAGTTGCATAAATAATTAAAATCATCTATAATAATGATACATAGTGGAGTATATTATGAACGAACGTAAATTTAAAGACCCTCTTTGGGAAGATCCCAATACAAAGCAGCGAGTTAGAGCCAGAGAAGTTAAAGAAGACGGAAGCGGCTCATTTGATATAATTGTTGATCGCAGTGATACAGAAACATGGTCATTATTAGTAGCACAATACAGTGAAGATTACATTAATGATGCAACTGATAAAGATATTGAAAAGTTTCGTAAAGAACGAGATCATAGAGAAACATATCGAGCTGAAGAAGAAGAGCGCCACCGCCAAGAAACATTGTTTGCGGAAAAGTTGGTAGCTTTTGAAATCCCCGAAATTAAAGAAAATAAAAATAAAAAGTTAAAGCGTAGACTCCGTAAAGCTCAAACGTTTACTGAAATATATGCTTATGCTGCAGCCATTATTATTGATTCTGATAAAGGCAGTACAGATGCGGCGTGAGAGTTATCATGAATATATGGCCAGATCTATTAAGGAATATAGAAGTCAGTGGATAAAAAGACCTACTGATACGCAAAGAATAGATGCTTTAGAGAAAAAAATTGAGGAGCTAGAAGAAGTTGTACGAAACAAAATATGATAAGGGCTTTATCATTGTAGCCACTCAGCATGCAATGTATAAGAATTCTGCTCTAGCCCTAATTGATTCTCTAGATGAGTATTATCCAGAATGTAAAGTTATGGTTGTTACTGTACCAGAGTGGGCGGAAGAGTTCAAAGAGTATGATCAAGTAGTTGAAGTACGAACTGACGGGCCTGATGAAAGACGCACTAAGCTATGGGCTCTTAAACATACTATATTTGAGAAAACTTGCTACCTAGATGCAGATATGGAGATTATTAGTCCTAGAATTAATGAAGTATGGGACCTATTAGATGATGATCATGATATGGCTTTTACTCTAATCTTCCCTCAATTCGGAGCTAGCACTGCTATCTTTGTAGAAGAAGGTAACCAAGGTATTAGAGATAATAATATTGAACGACATTTAAGATATCACGGCGGCTTTTTTGTATACTGGAAGAAAGAGTCAAAACCGAATAGTTTAGAAGCTGTTACTAAATGGTGGTCTTATTGGTTAGATATAAATAGTAATCAGGAATGGTGGGATAATAACCCTCAATATTATAATGTTAATAAGGGGTGGGATCAATTTACTTTGTGGTATATAATTATGAAAGATATGCCTGAATTAAAAATTAAAGAGATTGGTGCACTTGATGAAGAAGGGTTAAGGTGGAATTGGCATACTGTATATAAATCAGTTGTAGAGGCTAAAGAACCGATTATATGGCACAAGCCAATTAATAGAGAAGTTATGAATTCTGGTACACCAGATAGTTTTTACTCTAAAAATACCAAGAGAGGAACCGCTGGATAATGTTAATGCGTGAAATTGATTTAGTTAATGAGGAGCTATTATCTTTATTAGATAGTCTTAGGAAAGATGTGGAAGAGATAGTAGATAATTATTCAGAAATCTTAATACAAGAGGTTGATGCAAAATTATATAAAGGCTCACCAACAGGTCGACGTGATCAAGGTAAACAAGATATATATAAAACTGCACCGCATCATGAAATATTACCAGATAGAAGCAATTCTATAGATAATTTTTATAATCCAGTAGGTAGAGAATATCTTGACCTGATGATCGATATTGGTATGAATAAGAAACATATAAATGATGAGTCAGAATGGTGTGGGTGGCCAAATAAAGAACCATTTTTAAGCTTACCAGATGTTGCATCTATTCAAGCTTTTAAAGATAAATATAATTTAACAAAGAAGGCTGATGGTATTACATACGGATGGCTAAACGGTAACTCTAGAGCATTGTTTGGATTATATCCTCCCGGGGGATATATTCCATGGCATAATAACGGTAATGCACCAGGTTACAATATATTGATGCATTATAGCTGGGGAGGCGATGGTAGCTTCTACTCTTTACATAATAATGAGATTATTAATTATAAGGATAAAGATAGAGAGTGGATTGCGAGAGCTGGTAGATTTGATTCAACAGGCAGTGGTATGGTCGGTGATTCTGTTGAGGAAGTTACACAAGAAAACGCTAGTTGGCATTGTGCATCAACTAATTGCTGGAGATTAACAGTCTCAACAATCATCAATAGTAAAGACGTATGGGAAGATGTCATAGAAGAGATGGAGTCCGTAGATCTCTAGAGCCTAAATATATACGATAGCATTTCGGAGTATTAAATGGCGACTAAATCAAATATAGTTATTGAACAGGGTACAGACTTCAGCCTTGAAGTTACTGTGACGCAGGCTAATGGTGCCTCATTTGATCTAACTAATTATACCGCTGCTTCAAAATTAAAGAAGCACTGGTCATCAAGCATATCATATGCACTCACTGCAAATATAACTGACTCTTCTGGTGGTGAGGTAACTATTTCTGCAAACAACGAAACCTCAAACAGTATTATACCTGGTCGTTATAAATATGATATCGAAGTAACAAGCGATTCTGGGTCGGTGACTAGAGTTGTCGAAGGTATTGCAACTGTAACCCCTGGTATTACCTAATGGTTAAGATAAGAAACACTAACGGCGTAACAGCTACAGTAGGCGACTCATCGTCACCCGTTGTTACATCTGTGGTTAAAGGGCAGCCTACTCTAGATGATGTACAGGGGTTTAGTGTTGACTTTAATGCTGTCGCGAATGGACAAATATTAACATATCAGGCATCATCAAATACATTTGTACCACTTACATTAGATACCGGTAATACTGATTACGGTGTGTTCAATGACGGGGATTTCTAATGTCTGATAGATTACAGATAAAACGAAGTTTAACCGACGCTAATACAAGTAACGTTGAATTTGGTGAACTTGCTTTTACTGCAAACGGTGATATTCTCTACATCGGGGATGAGAGTAATAATGCCATTGCAATAGCTGGTAAGCGAACACCCGGTACTTTGACACCTAATCAGGCTATAGTAGTTGATAGTAATAGTGAAATTAATTCTTTTACTGCTAACACTATTACGGTTAAAACTTATTTAAAAGAACCAGGTGATGCACCACTTAATAGAAAAGTGGATTTACTTTGGAAGAAGATAGGATTTAACAAAGCAACTACAGATTTAATTTCAAATAAGCTAGCGACAGATGAGACTATTACGAGCAACTTAATTATATCTCCTTCTGAGATATGGAATCAAGCAGGCTCTATTCCGTCCACTAAACCATCATCTAACGCTGGTGTTGTTGTTGTTTATAATGAATTAGAAAGTGTAGAAGATAGTACGTCTGAATCATATCGTACTTGGTCAACAAATCAAATTAATTGGATATCGGACCGATTTGGATCAACATATAAAATTCAAGTATATGTGGACTCAGCCGGTTCTGGTAACCCATCAAGTAACGGCACACAATTATTACAAAATGGCTCAGGTAATGATGATGAGTGGTATTTCGATTATCAATCAGGTACGTTACATTTTATTGGTGTTAATATACCGTCTTCATTAGTAGATGGTAAAACTGTATATATTACAGGAGCTAAATACTCAGGAGACACCGGCTTTTCTGGTGTGTCTTTAAGTAGTGCTAACTTAGTTAACGCTACTATTACTAGTTTATCAACCCCTCTGGAAGTGAAAGATGGTGGTACAGGAGTGAGTAGTTTTACGGCTAACTCTTTATTAGCGGCTGCTAATACTTCGACAATGGCATTTAAGACAGGTTCGAACGGTCAGGTTATGTTTGTGACAGATAATGATGTTGAATTTGGCGATCTCGACGGAGGTACATATTAATTATGAGATGGAAATTTTGGGAGAAGCAGATAGTCAATTCTGCTCTCAACGAGACTGAAATTAAGGTATTAAGTAGATATCTTTTGAATCAGCAGGATATTATTAATAACCTAACTACACAGAATCAACAGCTTACGGCTGAGGTTCAAGTATTGCGTGAAGTAGTCGACGACTTAAGTAATATAAATAATAGAAGCATGAATAGGGCGATTAAAGTAAGAGAAGCTAAGCGTAAAACATCGCCGTTTAGAAAATAACAGGGGACAATAATGGCTAGACAAGCATTAATTAAACTTCGTCGTGGTACAGGCGCGCCATCAGACGGCACTTTAGCAGAAGGTGAGTTGGCAATTGATATTGCAGCCAAGAAACTGTATACTGCTAATTCTACAGGTAACACTCTTGTTATCTCAGGTGACCAATATAATCTAACTCAATCAGGTAATGCATCACACGGTATCGTAAATTTACAAGTTGATAATGCTGCGTTATCTAATGATAGTATTACTATTACTGGTGGTACCGATGTAACTGTAGCGGGTAATAGCTCAGTTATCAATGTAAATTCAACTTCTACGCTATCTTCTATTACTGGCAGAGGCGCTACAACATCAACTACCATTGTTGGTAATGGTGGATTTACTGGCGACTTAACAGGTAATGTAACTGGCGACGTGACTGGTGATCTTACTGGTAATGTAACGGGCGATGTAACAGGTAATGCTGATACAGCCACTGCTCTAGAAACAGCTCGTAATATTCAAGGCGTATCATTTGATGGTACAGGTGATATTACAACTCTAACAGCTGGCAATGGTACTAGTGTAACTGGTACTGCAGTTGCGGTTGTCGCAGGCACAGGTGTAACATCTAATGCAAGTGGTGTACACATTGGACAGTCAGTCGGCACAACAGACAATGTACAGTTTAATAATGTAGATGCTGACGGTACTTTAGATGTTGCTGGTATTACTACTATTGAAAATACAACAGCTTCTTCTTCAACAGGAACTGGTGCACTTGTTGTTGCCGGTGGTGCTGGTATTGCTGGTGCTCTTTATGTTGGTGGTAATCTTATCGTTGAAGGTACTACTACACAAGTATCATCTACTACAGTAACTATCGATGATAACTTAATTAAATTAGCTGCTAATCAAACTGGTAATGATACTGATGCCGTTGATACGGGTGTATATTCAACTTACGATGTTGGCGGTACTCAAAAGTATTCAGGGTTTGTAAGAGATACAAGTAAAGGTAATAAATCCTTTGTCTTCTTTGAAGGTATTACAACTGAACCAACAGGAACAGTAACTTATGCCTCGACTGACTTAGCTTATATTGAAGCTATTCTTGATGGTGGTACATACTAAGGACAAATATAATGGATAATGATGAATATGTGAAACAATATATTGCGCATGTAAATACTGAGCTACAAACTAAGATATTAGAAGTTTGTAGTCTCAAGGCGCAGTTAAAAATGGCTAATGATAAGATTGCAACATTGCAACAACATAGTCAGACAGAAGAAGAAAGCGAAGTATATACTAACGCTGAATAGAAATAAGTGAGGAGGATAATGAATCCTCACCTCTTAAATAAGAGGTATAAGCCAAATGGCAGCTAAAATCCAAATTAAGCGTTCTTCTGTATCGGGGAACGCTCCTAGTGCATCTAATATAGATACAGGCGAACTCGCCTTAAACCTTGCTGATGGAGTATTGTATAGCTCTAATGGCACGGCAATCTTTGAGATTGGCGCTAATGTATCATCCTTAAAAGTAAATGGAATAACCTACCCTACTTCCGATGGAACAGACGGTCAAGTTTTATCTACTGACGGTAACGGTATTTTATCGTTTACTTCTGTGTCAGGCTCAGGTGAAGCCTCAGTACAACAGCTAGAAACCTACACTTATACCTTCACTTCTAATACAACAGTTATAGAAGGTCAAGATGATGATAGTAACACCTTACAGTATGATATAGGTGAAGAATCCGTATTCCTTAATGGTGTTAAGCTTATTAGCGGCACCGATTATACAACTACTAATGCTACAGCTATTACGCTTACAGATACAGCCGTACAAGATGATGTTATACAGATTAATACATTCGAAGGTGTTAGTAGATATTTAACTAACACTTCATCATCTTCAGATACTAGTGATGTTAATATTGATAACTTCCCTACTGCTAATTATAGATCTGCAAAATTCTTTGTTACTGCTAATACAGCGTCTGAATATCAAGCTACAGAAGCTATGGTTATTCACGATGGTACAAATGCTTACATGAACGAGTACGGTTCTGTTTTCTCTAATGTTAGTATATTTGATTTATCTTGCTCAGTTAGCTCGGGTAGTGTAATACTAACAGCTACTCCTGTGAGATCAGGTACAATATTTAAAACCAAGAAATTACTTACAAAGGTGTAGTATGGCAAGTAGAGCATTTTTATTCGCAAAGTATTTTAGAACTTTAAGACAGATTACCAGAACATTTAATGTTGCTAATTCTGCAGGTACTATTGATAGCTTTGATGAGGACACATATAGAGCTGCTAGATATGTTATTACAGCATATAAAGGTACAAATACTCAAACAACAGAAATATTACTGCAACATAATGGAAATGGTACAGTAGATCTAACGGAGTATGGTACTTTAATGAGCGGTGATGCAATGGCTACATATACTGCTGATAGGTCCGGTACCGTTATTAGATTAAGAGGTACACCATCGAACGCTGCAACAATTTTTAAATTTAAAGCAGAATACGTGGAAGCATAAATAAAAGTAGTTAATAGGAAGATAAAATGGCGAATCAAAATTTTAGAGTAAAAAACGGTCTGACAGTAGGTACTGTAGAGATTGCAAATAGCAGTGGAGTTCTTAATACTAGTGCTTTACCTAACTCTGGGGTATCGGCTGGAAGCGCAGGTAATACAACTACAATACCTGTTGTTACTGTTGACGCAAAAGGTCTAGTTACTGGATTAAGTACTGCTAGTGTTAGTGGTGTTTCAAGCTTTACCTATACTACATCCAACGCGACATTTAGTCTAGGTACTGGTGACGGCACAACATATGCGCAAACTATACCATATGCTAATACAACAATATCCGGCGTTATTAAACTAGGTGATCTACTCAGTGTAAATGCAACAGGATTTGTAAGTGTTGATGAATCAAGTATTGATATTCATAATTTATCTGGATATGTAGCGGATGAAAATATTGACCATACCTCTATAACTCTTACAGCCGGAAGCGGACTAACAGGCGGCGGTACCATTGCTGCCAGTAGATCATTTGCTATTGGTCAGGGTACTGGTATTACAGTAACTGCAGATGCAATTGAAACTAATGATAGTGAAATCGTTCATGATAATTTGAGTGGGTTTGTTGGTAATGAACATATTGATCATACACAAGTTAGTTTGACTGCCGGTAGTGGTTTAACTGGTGGTGGTGATATATCATCAAGTAGAACAATTACCGTATTAGCCAATACTGGTATTACTGCTAACTCAACTGGTGTATTTACTAATGATAGTGAAATCGATCATGATAGTTTAAGTGGTTTTGTTAGTAATGAACATATTGATCATACTGCAGTATCTATTACATCTGGTAATGGTTTAACTGGTGGTGGTGATATATCAGCAACTAGAACATTAGCTGTAACAGGTGGTACTGGTGTTACCTCTAACGCAACTGGTGTACATATTGGCCAAGACGTTGGAACAACTAGTAGTGTTACATTTGATGATGTTGATGTTGATGGCGATTTAAGAGACGGTTCAAATAGAGTGTTTAAAGTTTACGATAGTACTGGCACATTAATCTGGGGTTAAAATGGCACAACCAACTACAAGACAAGAATTTAAAGACTGGTGCTTACGTAAGCTAGGCTTCCCTGTTATCGAGATCAACGTAGAAGATGATCAGGTAGAAGATCGTGTGGATGAGGCAATGTCGTTTTATTGGGATTATCATTTTGATGGTAGTAGTAAAGAGTACTTTAAGTGGACTGTATCTGCAGATGATATTACAAATAGGTATTTAACGGTACCTGAAAATATTATTGGTGCTGTTAAGATTTTTGATATTGGTGATGCACTTTCGACTAATAACTTATTTAATATCAGATACCAAATTGCTTTAAATGATCTATATGATCTTACTTCTTTTAACCAATCACTATTAACATACTACACTAATATGCAACATATTCAGTTTATTGAAGAACTACTTGTTGGTAGACAACCTATTAGATATAATAGACATATTAATAAACTTTATATTGATATGGATTGGCAGAGAGTACAGGTAGGTGATAGAATTATTGCTGAAGCTTATCAGATTGTAGATCCTGAAACATATCCTGATGTATATAAAGATAGATGGTTACAAAATTATGCAACTGCTAAAATTAAGTATCAATGGGGTACTAATCTTTCGAAATTTGAAGGATTGAGATTACCCGGTGACGTTACTTTTAATGGAAGTCAAATACTGCAGGACGCAGCTGCAGAGATACAAAATCTTGAGCAAGAGATGCTTACATCTTATAGCTTACCTGTTGCAGATATGATAGGATAAAAAATGGCACAGTTTAGAAGAGACAATCAAGTATATCTTCCTAATGGTAATACCATTTTTGAAGTAATGATGACGGCTGATAAAGATGGTAATATCATCAACTCATTTGGTGTTGCATCTAACGTTCCAATCGCCGCAGGTCTTGTAGATGGCTACCGTCATATCAATAAGTTTGGTGCCACAAACGGAGACGTTGATGAAGGTACTATCTGGGACGGTAATGCCGCTGCCGTACAATATCCATACCCTGCTAATAGTGTTGTTGCTGTTGCATCTACAAGTAACGCAGGTGCTGGAGTATTAGTCGAAGGGCTCGATGCTTCTTATAATGAAGTATCAGAGACGATTAATATCGGCGCAACTGGTGCTACTGTATTCTCTCGTATCTTCAGAGCAAGAATGGTTGATACCAACAATGATGCTGATGTATCATTAACTATGGGTGGTACAGAAGCTGCAAGAATTATTGAAGATAAGTCACAAACATTGATGGCAGTGTATACAGTACCTGCCGGCAAGACTGCATATCTAATCAAAACTCAAATGGGTTCTGACAAAGCATCCACTAATGCATCACTGCAATATTCTCTTTTAGCTAGAGAAACCGCTGACGGAAACGTATTTCAAATCAAAGGTATTTCATATGCAGCCGGTGGACAAAACGTTATAGTAGAATATCCTGTTCCATTAAAGTTTACAGAAAAGACAGATATTAGAATGGATGTTGTTGCTCCCAACGGTGGTCAATCATGTTCAGCGGTCTTTGATATTATATTGGTGGATAATGTCTAATGGCTCTTAATACGTTTTTTCAAAATTACGAGGCCTCAGGCGAACAGAGATTAATAGAAGATCTTATTCTAGAATCTATTAAGATCTATGGCGTTCAGACATTCTATCTGCCTCGCACCTTAGTTAATCAGGATAGCCTGTTTACTGAGGATGCTATTAGTAAGTTTGATGACGCGTATGATCTTGAAATGTATGTAAGAAATACAGAGGGGTTCCAAGGTGAAGGTGAATTCTTATCTAGATTCGGTATTGAAATTAGAGATCAGATTACATTAACTATTTCAAAGAGGCGCTTTGAAGAAGAGGTTACCAATTCAGATCCAGAGTTTAAGAGACCGTTAGAAGGTGATCTTGTATATTTACCGTGGGTTAGAAGTGCAGATGCAAACATACAAGGCGCCTTATTTCAGATTAAATTTGTAGAGCATGAAGCGGTATTTTATCAATTAGGTAACCTTAATACATATGATATTGTAATTGAACGCTTCGTATACAGTGATGAGAGACTTGATACTGATATTAAAGTAATAGATGATATCGAAGTTGAATATTCTTCTACTTACAATCTCAATGATAATGCATTAATTGTTATTTCCAACGCTATAGATGAGCTATTTATTCTTGATGATAATAAACTTGTCGATAATGCTGAGGCTCTATTATTTGAACAACTTGCAAGACCTAGTGATACTAAATCTACCGATAGAGATGATACTAAATTCTTTGAGGATGAAGGTAGTGAGTTCATCGACTTTAGCGAAATTAATCCATTCAGTGAAGGTGAATTCTAATGTTTGGTCAAAAGTTCTACAATGGTATTATTAGAAAGTACGTCATTATGATGGGTACTCTATTTAATAAGATTGAGATAGATAGAATTAATGCAGCAGGTTCTGTAGCGCAGACATTGAGAGTCCCTATTTCATATGGACCTAAGGAGCGCTTTCTGGCCAGGATTGAGGCCGTAGGTCAGGATCTAGAAAGAAAGGTAGGGTTTAAACTACCTGCAATGTCATTTGAGATGACATCATTCCAATATGCGCCTGAGAGAAGATTATCTCCTACCAAACAAATAAATAGCCCAGGGTCGCGAGATACAAAATCCTTTAAGTCTGTATATACTCCTACGCCATTCGATATTGGTTTTCAAGTATCTGTGTATGTTAAAAATGCAGAAGACGGTGTAAGAATACTTGAACAAATATTACCATATTTCTCTCCTGAATTTACTGTTACTATTAAACCATTAGATGATATACCTGATTTAAGGACAGATATACCTGTTATTTTTAATGGCCTAAATACTGAGGACACCTACGAAGGTGACTATGAAACAAGAAGAGTATTAATACATACATTAGACTTTACTCTAAAGGGTTATGTGTATGGGCCAGTAAGATATAAATCCGGTATTATTAATACTGCTAATAGTCAGCTGTTTGTTGATACAAGTTCAGGTGAGGGAGTATTTGATTTGACTAATGAAGAATTTGCTTCTGAGATTGTAGTAGTACCTGGATTAGATGTTTCTAGAAACCCTACTACTAATAATGAAATTACTTTGCCACCGGATGACATCAGTGCAAATGATAACTTTGACTTTATAGTGAACAAGACAGATGGATAAAAAAGACAAAGATCCCATTGGTAAGTTCTTGGATCTTGAACCCATAAATAAAGATATAACGGTTGCTAAGACCATTGTTAAGGAATCTAAGCTTGATGATGACTTCGAGTATGCTCGTGGTAACTTATATCAAGTGATTGAACAGGGTAGTCATGCTCTTACTGATCTTCTAGAAGTGGCTCAACAGTCACAACATCCAAGAGCATTCGAAGTAGTTTCTACTTTAGTGCGTACATTATCAGATGCTAAT
>FZLS01000005.1 GCA_900197625.1 Rhodobacteraceae bacterium Water-Bin34
GGAACACAAAGAGTAAATATTGATAATAACTCTGCTGATTTCTCAGTTAATGTCTACGCACCTCGTTACTATGATTCAAATGATAATAACTATTATGTAGATCCAGCCGAAGATTCAATCATGAATAGTATTATTCTTGATGATTATGTTTATCATAATGGAAATACTAATTCTTACTTTGGTTGGGCTGCAAATAATAACTATAAGATCTTTACAAATGGTGCAGAAAGATTTAACTTAGATAACAACTCTGCTGATTTCTCAGTAAATGTTTATGCACCTCGTTATTACGATTCTAACGACAATCTATATTACGTAGATCCTGCAACTATATCGTATATGAATAACATTTCATTCGGTAAACCAGGAAATGGTACTAATACTAAAGGTCGATTCTTATCTATTGAAGGTAATGCTGATTCAAGTGGTGAAGGTTCAGCTCGCATATTCTTCTCAGAACACAACTCATCAACTGCCGCACAAGACAAATATGGTATGTCTCTTGCATATCGCGGTGGATCAGCAACAGTTAATAGCGTTACTGGTCAACCAGTTACTCTAACTGGTCTTAGTAATGGTGAGTGGGGATTACTTGGTTATAATAATTCTATAAATGGCAACTGGGCAATGAAAGGCCCACGTGATAGCAGTTACGTACAAGCAAGAGGTTCATTCAGAGCTCCTATCTTCTACGATTCAAATAACACAGCTTATTACACTGACCAAGCAAGTACGTCAATTCATAATATTCAAAGAGTAAATCAGTTACAAGTAGACGTAGCTGGAAGATATATTGATTCACCATCTGGTAACTACGGTACAATTAAAGTTGAAGGTGATACTGGTGGTTGGGCAGGTTACGCAATCAGAGATGATTGGGTCTTTATGTCTAATGGTACTGCTAACGCTGGTATCTATAATGATACACGAAACGAATGGTCGTTGCAGGCGCAGGACAACAGCTGGACTCGATTGTATGCAAACGGTGTACATCAACTGTCTGCACAAAATGGATATGGTTATGCACCAACAAGCATGCGTTCACCAATATTCTATGATCACGATGATACAACTTACTTCGGTGATTTTGCATCTCGTTCTAAGCTTAAAACTCTTGAGCTTGGTAATCAAGGTAACTTAACAGGTTCTGGTTCATATCCACTTGGTATCTGGCACAATAACAGATATCTTGCAGGAATGAGAAATAGTGGTGCTGGTGCTAACTATCCTTGGTTGGTACATGATAATTATAACTACAATGGTTCTGGTTCTAAAGATGCATTTATTGTACACTTTAATGGATTGGGCGATAGGTTGTTCTTAGATGAAGCTGGTAATATGCTCATTACTGGTGAGATGTCTGCTTCCAACTATAACCTCAGTGCTGGTAACGAAAACATATCATTGAATCCAGCATACGGCGTTGGTAAAACTGAACTTAAATTATTCGATGGTGCTAAGTACTGGGAAAAGAGAGCTATTGAAGCTCTACAAGGTATTGAAAATGCTCCAACTGGTACTACGGCAGAATATGTTAAATCGCCTGATGCTCCTGCTCCATCATCATATGTATTAAGAACTTCATCATATAGAACATTCTATTCAGATTATATTGAAGTACAACCTGGCGAAGAAATTTTCGGTGAAATGTATGTTAAACGAATTTCAGGATCAGGTGGATTATTCTATTATGGTGTTGAAAGATTCGATAAAGATAAAAAGCCAATTGGTGGTAATACTGGTACTACATACTTTACTGCAAGTGCTCAAAACGTTACAAGTACTTCTTGGGTCAAGTATACAGGTTATACAACGATACCAACAACACACACGCCTTACGCCGGTTCAGATGGTGGCGGAGTAAGATATGTAAGAATGCGAGTATTAATGAACCACTCGGGTGGCGGTGCTCTTCGTGAGTTCACTCCACCGATCTTAATGAGAACAAAGGTACCTTCAAGAATACGTACAGACGAGGCAGTTTACTCGCCAATCTATTATGATTCAAATGATACTAATTTCTACTTAGATCCAGCCTCAACATCTAAACTCAACACAGTTGATGCAAGTAACTTTAGAGATCGTGATAATACCGGTCGTTTTATGAATCCAAACTCTGGTGGTAATGTTCAGGGTTCATGGAACTGGAATAACGGTTCAATCGAAAATCTAAACAACCTTTCATTCAATGATCCTGGTCCTCAAGAAGGCATACGTTGGAAAGCTGGTAACGAATGGAAGATTTACGAATCACCAAACGACTTAGCCACAAACGGCGGAGGTAACTTACAGTTTACTTCAGGATCCGGCGCAGGCACAATGCGCGCTCGTATTGATTCTAGTGGCGATCTTTGGGCTGGTCGTTATGCACGTGCTCAACGTTTCTATGATACAAATGACGCCGCGTATTATGTAGATCCTAATGGCACATCTATCCAGGCTGCTATTGAATTAAGAACTGGCGGCCTGAAAATGGCTCGAAATTATACCGACAATGCTATTTGGTTTAACAAAGGTACAGATGCAAACCACGTTCTATGGAACCATTATTATGGCGGTCCTGGAGCTCGTGGCGCCGCTGGTTCTGGTGGCTTTGATGGCATTAAGTGGAATACTTATGCAGGTATCCATTTGCAAGGTGGATTGAGTGGTGCATACAACTTAGCTAAGTTCCATACAACTGGTGCAGGTAACGGTAACGCTCATTATGTTCAGCTTTACGCAAATAACGTAGAACAACTTGGTACTCGTGGTGGTTATGGTTATGCGCCTAACTCAATGCGTTCGCCATTGTTCTACGATCAAGACGATACAACTTACTACGGTAATTTTGCTAGCACATCTAGAATGAATGTCATTAATGCAAATATGTACAGCTTAAATGACGGCTGGGATATTTACGATGATGACTCTGACACATTAACAATTCGTTCAAACAATGGTGACCACGGTGAGATTATATTCCGTGATTCAGGTAGTACAAATTGCGGTAGAATTTACTTTGATGATGATAATCACTGGGGCTTTAAATCACCAGATAACGAATGGCAGATTTACTTAGAAAGAAATGCTCGTACCATTCTTTACTACAACGGTGGTCAGCAGGCTCGTACACAAAATGGTTACTTCGAAGCAAATAACCAGTTGCGTACTCCAATCTTCTATGATTCAAATGATACTAATTTCTACGTAGATCCAAATGCTACTTCAAGATTGCGTGGATTAACAACAGTCGATATAATTACATCTCCAGGAATTACTGGTACCGCAGGTGCATTAAGATCTAGAGATAATAGAATAGTTGAGCCAAATGAAGATTCTGCAAGCCAAATGAAGTTTGGTTTCACATCTTGGGATAACAATAACACTGCTCCTTGGGCTGATTACTTGCACCTAAGATCTTATGGAGATTCTTCGGGTGGTTCAGATAACCTTCTTATGTTTAAGAAGTCTGGTCGTGGAATGCGTTTATGGCAACAATCATTTAATTCAGGCACTAGATATACTGCATACTCTAACATCGCAATATATAATGCTAATCCAGGCGGTGGTTCAAATGCATACTTCTACGCAAGTAGATACTATGATTCAGATGATACTGGTTATTACTTAGATCCAAATAGTAACTCACGTATTAAGCATCTTAAAGTTGCTGCTACAAGTGCTAATGCAAGATATGACTTTGCTGCTCTTGAAGTTAGAGAACTTAACCATGCTGGTGCTCAAAGTGCTAATGCTCAAACTGCACCAAGAATTGGTTTCCACTGGGGTGGACGAGTTGCATCGCAAATTATGCTTGAAACAAATGGTGAGATCCAGATTAGAAACAATCCTGGTACTGGCTATGAAGATTTCAGAGCACAAATTGGTTACTTCCAAGGTGATGTAAGATCTCCTCGTTATTACGATTCAAATAACACTACTTATTACGGTGACTTTGCAAGTACATCGATAATGCATACACTCGATGTTCGCTCTGAAGTTTATAACGATGGTTGGTTCCGTAACGATACTGGCGGCCGCGGTTTATATAGTACACCATACGCTATGCATTGGATGGCGGTAAATAATACCACTTGGAGAGCATACGGCGGGCAGAGTTCTGTAAAAATAGAAATGAACACCTCTGGTAATAACAGAAGAGGGTCATTCTACGCAAACAACAGCAACGAAGTTGGTATTCTATCTCAAGACAATGGTTGGGCATTACAGGCTACTAACGGTAAAGTAGATTCGCATCATAACTTCTATGCTCCTATCATGTACGATAGAAATGATAGTAACTACTATGTAGATCCTAATAGCACGTCACGAATGAACGTTGTTCGTGCTAATAAATTTACAAATGATGGTTCAGTTTCTTCTGACGATGGCTTTGGTATATATTGGAGTTCAGATCAATCACCAGCATACGCAATCTTTAGAGAATCTGGTGGTTGGTCTAACCCATACCCAGATATGCGTATTGCGAACCACACTGGTATTAAGATGGGTGCAAACGCTGGCTACAATGGTATGCGTTTCTACACTGACTATCAAATGGCCGGTCAGGTTATGTCGATTAACAACTCAGCTGATCCACTTGGTGGCGGTAACGTTTATGTTAATAATAACCTGCAAGCTGGTACATCGTTAAGAGCACCAATCTTCTACGATTCAAATAACACAGCTTATTACTTTAACGGAGCTAGCAAGTACAGCACAAGATTTGAAGGTGTTAATGCTAGAACTGAAGCATGGCTAGGAATGCCAGGTCATACTCGAAACAGTGGCCAAAACTACAGATCAAGACCGAACTTTACAGGTGATAGCAACTATTGGACAGGTTCCTTTGGTTGGGGTCGCCAAGATATGAACGTCGTTGGTACTTGGGGTTCGGGCTTCATTGATTCATGGTCTAATCCAGGCAACCAGCCTTCAGGTACATCTCACTGGGTTGGCATGCAAGCTTCTCACTATCGTAACTCTAATACTTCTGGTTATGGTTGGCAGTTAGTTGGTGGTCCAATTGAGAACTTAAGACTAAGAAGTTCTTGGTCAGGGTGGAGAGCATGGCGTACAGTTCCAGTACTTGATGTTAACAACGGCAATGGCGGTTCAATGTATGCTGGTCGTTATTACGATTCAAATAACACTGGTTACTACTGCGATCCATCATCGTTCTCTAACTTTAACACCGGTGTTCGTGCTACTGAGTTTTATGCTCGTAACTGGTTCCGTAATGATAGTTCTCGTGAAGGTATTTATAACGAAGGAACTGGTGTACATGCTTATTCATGGCAAGCCGGGTTTTACGCGATTACTGGTAACAACAACTCTGGTTCTATGCATCTACAGCTTAGAGCAGCCAATAACGGTACAATGTGTCGTTGGATGCACGGTGATAGAACTTGGGCAGGTGATCTTAACGCTGCTGGTCAATGGCAATTACAAACACGTCACCAAGATGGTTACTCACCATCTTTAAGATTCATTGAATCTAGTAACGAATCTTGGACTGGTAACATTGGTAACGATGGTGGTAAGATTGAATATCACTCAAACCGTTTCTATATCGAAGCGGGTGGTAACTCAAACCGTATTGTTCAGTTCCGTCGTAATGGTTCTGATAGATCTTATATTGATAACAACGGCCTATACGTTGGTACAGCTACTTCAGCTCGCTGGGCTGACTTGGCAGAAAGATATACTGCTGATGCAATCTATGAGAATGCAACTGTTTTAGGTGTTAACCTTGACGGTGATTCTGAAGCTACTCTATGGCAGCCAGGAATGCCTCTATTAGGTGTTATCTCTACTAACCCCGCTGTTCAAATGAATGATATGGGAATTGAACCAGGAAGTAACACTAAGAAAGCTAAAATGAATCCATTCATTGCTCTTAAAGGACGTATTCCAGTCTTAGTAGTTGGCGATGTTAAGAAAGGCCAATGGGTAATTCCAGCTGGTGACGGTAAGGCTAAGGGAGTGGACTACGGTACACCTGGTATAAATAGCTATGATATAATTGGTATCGCACTAAGCGATAGTGAAAATGGTGAGGTAGAGGTGAAAGTATAATATGGCAACGTATGCACAATTAAATTCTAATGCGCAAACACAATGTGGACGGCAGCTCCGTACGTTTGATAAGACTATGGCTTTAACAGTTCAGACTTACACTAGAGGCCAATGGACTGGTGGGTCAGGATACAGATACCCAAGAACAGGCAGTAACAGTGTAGCTATTTCTAGAAATTATTATCACAGGTTTGAATATGTTAGCGCATCATATTCTGTATATAATGGTTATCTCGATGGCGGAATATACAGTGGTCAGCTTATACACGACGATGATGTATATAATACTATTTCTAGAGTTGTAAGAAGAACAGTAGATTTAATTGAAGGCAGAATGGGAACAAGAAACGTTAGTGCTCTTGTATGTCATTCTAGTTGCCACGGTTCTTGTCATTCATCAAGAGGTAGACGCTAATGGTTATGGAGAGAAGAGACGTCAACTCGTGGGTTCAAACCTATGGTGGGGCGCAATTAAGAACATTTGATAGAACTGTTACATTTAGAATAACTACATACACGAGAAGTCAGCGTTTCTTTGGTAATAGCTCGGCAGGTGGTACCAGCTCTGTTACTACTGTAAATAGATACGCTCGATTTGAATATACAGGTGCATCTAATAGCATCTATAATAACTATGTAGATTCTGGAATTAACGCCGGTAATGTAATTAATCCACAAGATATTGTGGATACGATGGAAGATTTAGTAAGAAGAACTGTTGACGTAATAGAACCAAGAATAACTAACCGCACGGTGAATGCAAGAGTTTGTCACGGAAGTTGCCACCAAAACTGCCATTCATCACGAGGGAGAAGATAAAATGACAATGCAAAAATCATACTGTAAACAAATGAGATATTCTGGTCCAGAAAGTCTCGCTCCTAAAGATCAGGATAAGTTTGATGTACTTATTCAGATGGAAGTATTATCGGGATGTGAACAGGCATGTTTAGGTTGTTTTGTTGATAAGAATATTGATCCTGGAATGAATCAACAGATTATTGATAGAGCGAAAGAATTAGCAGATGGTGTTAAAAGAACTGGTCTTAATTTAAGAGAGTTTGTTATTGGACCAACCGATTTCTTTACGGCATCTAACACAGAATCTGTTTTAAATAACGAAACAGTTCAAGAAATTATGCGCGAACATACCGGCGCTCGTATTGCTGCTCCTGCAAAGTTTGATGTAGCAACTATGGAAAGGGTACAAGAAATATTTAATATTCTCGATGATGAAGATAAATTCCGTCGAGAAATGATTATCGAATTTATTATGCCAATCGGTAAAGTAGATCAAATGCTTAATGATATAGTTTATCACCAAGAAGTAATGCGAAAAGTAAAATTCTTCAAAGAAAATACTCCTAAGCAAATGGATTGGTCTTGGACTTTACAAGCATCTAATGTTGTTGGCAAGAAAATCGATAAAGAAACATATAATAAAATTATTCAAAAATCTGTTAATGAGTATGAAACAATTGTAGAAATGAATCCAGCTTTCTCAAGAGCAAATTCACAATTAGTACAAAGAAAGAATTTATTCGGATGGAACGAGTTCTTAGGTAGAGTTATTGATGAAGGTAACTCTAACGAGACAGTAATGTCAATGGCTAATCTGTATTGTAACTCAATCAACTTTGTTGGTATTACAATTGTTCCAGGCGAAAACGGACCGACTACACACTTAAACGTAATGTTACATGAGCAAGCATTCTTCTTAAAGAATAAAAATCTTGATGTTACTGGTTTAACGTTTGAAGAAATCTTAGATAGAAAACACGAGCTTGTTACTAAAGGAATAAATAGATCAAGTAAAGTAAAAGATTGCAACGGTTGCCAATTCGCAGTAGCATGTGCAAACAGGTTAATATTCGAGGCACAGGAATCATTGAATATTGATGGTTGTGTTCTTAACAAAGATGTATTAGATCATTATAATCCATTCGACTTTACATGGAATGATGATGCACTTAAAAAATTAGGAGAGGCTTCATGATTGGCCAAAGTTATTATTATTTAAATAACAAAAAATATTTGACAAATATCACTAACTGTGGTACAATTATTAGTGAGGTAAATAATTTCTATCACACTAAAACCCCACGCTCTATTAAAATTGTAGAACCATCTGAAGAAGGACATCAACTTTTACCGAACCAACTTTTGGAAGAAGCAGAAGCTATGAGGACTGGTTCAACTGATTTGATTGAGTTTGTTGAATGGGAAGATGCAAGTACTATAGAATTTATAGAAAACAGTGATAAGTGCATTGTTGCTTATACAGATGAAGCTGACATGTTGGATATATATGTTAGGTATACTCAAGGTCTATTAACGGCTTCTGGTTTTTATGCTGGTCACGAAACAAGCGTAGATCAAATCGCAGCAGAGTTTGTTACTAAGGTTTGTGAATCTGATTCTCTATTAACAATCATGAATGATTCAACATTATTCCAAGATACTTTAGGATATTGTAATCAAATTTTAGCAGATGCAGATAAACCTGCATTTACTGTTCAATACGAAAATGGTAAGAACTTTAGTTACGATTTGTTGTTCTTCTTAAATGATTATTATCCTTGTGATGCAGTAAGGTCTCTTATTATTGAAAAGTTCACAATACATTCTAGTGAAATTACTAGAGACATTATGGAACAATTTACGGGTATGCGTAGAGATTTAGCTTATATTTGTGCAGTAATTGATTGGATGAACGCAAACGCTACAGCAGAAAATAGATTAGCCACTGATAAAGCAGATTTTATCAATAGGGTTTTTGTAGAACCGCACACAGCAGAAAATAGAAATTGGACCGTTCCTTTCTATGCTCTTGCAGATTTATGGAATAAAGTAAAAGATAATGCAGATTTTAAAGCAGCCCACGCCGCGAAATCAGATGGTATTACGAGTTGGGAATATAATGATGAATACAACGAACTCAATTATATGATTCCAATGACTAAAAAAATATTAGAACAAACTTGGGATATTAATAACCTATCAGCAGAATTAAAATTACTTGAAGCTGAAGTACAGTTTTTTGCTAAAAGACAAAATAGGATGCCGTATTTAATACACAAATACAGTTTAGTATAATTTAAAGGTGATTATAGAATGAGTAATGAAACACACTTAGACGCAGAATTTGAAGTAGTTGACGAAGAAAACAAAGTTATTAGGCACGTAGTTACAGACGTTTCCGAAAAGAAATGCTATGCGCTGCCACTGTCTCCTCAAGATCTCGTAGCAATTTATAAAGAAAAAGGCGAAGACCCAGATAACAAATTTGTTTTGTGGGTAAACTATGCTGAGTCGAGATTAAAATTATCTCCTGCGCATATTATGATATATCTTGCGAATACTAATTTCTACGCAACTTTTTCTGCAGTAGATGAAGATCTACTTGTTGAATATATTAAAACAGACTTTCTAGTAGATGCTCCTATCCTTGCAAGAATCCTTACAAACATTATCAAAACAAAATATGGCCATGAGTTATCAGAATTAGAAATGCAACTGTATAACCTATTTGACGAAAATCAAATCGCTGAGTTTATTGAAAATCAAGGAGAATTGCTCGACGATCTCATTGAAAACATTAAAGGTCTTATTCCTTTTGTTCTTCAACACGCGTGGGATAATTTAAGCGATGAAGATAAAAAGACACACTATGACTTAGAAACAACTTTAAATGATATTACTGCAGTCGATAAACCAACAAAGTGTGGCCCAAATGTTGCCATGCTAGTTCAATGTGTTTGGGATATGTTTCTTGTTATAACTACTTATGAAGGAATAAGCGATAAGTATAATACTAACTTATACAATGATAAACCAAAGTATAATGGCGCTGACTTATTCCTCATGCTAAACAATACTAATGTTATTCCAAACGTTCTTAGCTTTTTGCCACCAGGACTGCTCTTACCAGATATCGAAAATCCGGCATAAGTCTAATGTCCATAATAAAGAATAATCTTTATCATGCGCTCACCACGGAAACAAAAACAAAACCAGTTTCAGCAGTAAAGTTACAACTAGATGTTCTTGATGGGTGCAAACACAAGTGCCCTGGTTGTTTTGTCCATCGCAGGGGAAACGCAAGCGACGAGCACCAATTTAAAGATGCAATAAAATTTGTAGATGATATATCATCTCGTGGTATATTAATAGATGAAATTATTATTGGTCCAACTGATTTCTTATCTTCAGAAAACTTCTATGATGTAATGCCTCATTTGGTTGATATGATCAATGAGCATTCTCCAATACTTGCTTTTATAACAACTTTAATAGATGATAAGCTTGAGCCGTGGGTTAAATGGCTTGGTAAAAATATTAACTTAAATACTGAAATTGAAATAGGGATTGCAATTGATCCTTTTAAGTTTCAAAATCAAATTAATTACGCAGAAAACATTAAACGCAAGCTCAAATATATTAGTGATAATGTAGAACACGACGTCGTATATACATTTTTACTTAATATTAAAGACTATGGTTTAGATTATAAAAATTTGCACGATCAAGCAGTAAAAGAATTTACTACAACCATAGACTTTATCCCTTCAGTATCTCGATCAGCCAAACCTCATGTTACGCTCGCAACTATTGATAAGTTCAACGAATATTTTGATATATTAGCGGCTGGAACACGAATTAATAATATTATGGTCGATCATTCACACGCTGGCATGAACTACACCGTTTTAAATTACAAGAAAGGCAATTGGTGGTTATCTCCATTCTTATATGAAAACATGGTCGTTGAAGATGATATATTTAAAATAGAATCATTTGATGATGTAGAACCAATCATGTCGTCACAATTTAACAGAGCAAAAGGTACTGAGTGCGAAACCTGCCCAATGCTATTTTCCTGTTACAACCGAAAGATTATCCTATTAAGAGATTACCTTGGCGTAGATCGCTGTATCGCACCTAAGGAAAATATGATAAATAATCTTTTTAACTACGACTCTGCTGCTAAAGAAATGTATAACTGGTCTGAATATACGCCAGAAGCTGATAAGAACGGATATCGTAAGAAGTTTACATTAGCTGATGACACCGATCAAGAAGAACTCGATAGAATAAAAGACATCTTTTTCACAAATTAACTGTTTACATTCCTTAAATTCTATGTTATAATATAAATTATGATGGAGTAGTGCAATGAACTTTTTAGAGTTTGAAGATTTTGTATTGAGCGAACAATGCTACAATAACCACGACGTCTCATATATAGACTCAAAGGGTTTGCAGCATTATTTGTTCTACGATTCATTTTGGGAATACCAGCCCAAGATGTTAAGTCTGCTCATGAGCGACAATACGATTAAAGTCGAGCAGATGGAAAAGCATTATGGATATATAAATCAAACCGCTCATATTTTCTTTAATAAGACAAATGGGCCAACTTTTGATGTTCATACAGATCCTGTAAAAGTTATCATAGAATGTTTAGATGGTACTAAGCATATGGAAATCGAAGGAAACGCAGTAGTATTGAAGCCTGGTGAGTCTGTAATAATACCGCCGAACACAGAGCACAGGGCACTAAATTATAAAAAGGCATTGATGGTGAGTTATGGCATTCGCGACACAGAAACACTTGATGGTTTACGTAAAAACAACGGAGACGTGCAATCTTAATTGCTCTCACTGTTTTACGTCAGGCAGCAAAGGTAGAAAAATATATTTTAAACCAAAGGAAACCGCTGATTGGTGTAATGGTTTAGATTCTGATACGTGCGATAAAGCTATACATTTTGAGTATCACGGTGGTGAACCGATGCTTGCTCCAATGGAAGATATTCTAGAGTTTTATAATATAACAAAAGAACATTGGGGTGATCGTTGTACTCATGGAATTACTTCCAATTTAGTATTTAAAATAAGAGACGAACATCTAAAATTCTTCGAAGAAAACATTGACTATATGGGTACTTCTTGGGATCCAAATATAAGATTTTCTAATGAGAAGCAAAGAAAACTTTGGGAAGATAATGTTAAGCTTTTAACTTCTCGTGGAATGAAAATTAAATGCTTTATTTCTGTATCTAAAGATGTTGTTAAAATGGATCCTCTTGAGATTGCTGATTATATGCATTCATTAGGTATATGGGATATTGCATACGAGCGTTTAACTCATAATGGTAACGCTACAATTAATCTTGATATATTCCCTCACAATCGAGAGCTCGATGATTTCTGGCTGCGCATGCACGCAAGAACAAAAGGCCACCCAGTAAAAAATTCATTCCTAGAATCTGTATACGATAAATTTGATCACGGTGAAACTCGTAACGGAACATTCTGTAGAGATTGTGAACAGAAGCTTCATACAATTAATGCCGACGGTACTATTGCTGGTTGTCCTAACTCTGCTCCTACAGATCATTATGGTCATATTAGCGAACCGGTTCCAAAGGTTCGTGGTTGTTATAAGCGTATGGAAATTATTGCTTCGGAATTACATGTGCGTGATATGAGATGCTATAGCTGTCCTGTATTCGATTTGTGTCACTCTGACTGTCACCAATTGCAATGGATGGATGATGTATGTCCTGCTCCTAAGTCGTTAATGCTAAAGTTGGCGGAGGAAAAAAATTGGATCTCATAATTAAACCAACCGAAGCCTGCAACTTCAAATGTTCCTTTTGCTCTTCAACAGCGATCGATCCTGATAATGCGGGATTGCTTGATTTAGATTATATTTACAAATTCTTAAAAAGATATCCTGATACAGAAACTATTATTGTAAACGGTGGTGATCCTCTAATGATTGATCCAAAATATTATTGGGATTTAATAGATCATTTAGATGAGCATGGTTATAAGTCTTCTATTAGTTTTACTTCTAACCTTTGGCCATTTCTTGTAAAACCTGAAAAATGGAAAAAGCTATTTAATCACGAACGTATGGGTGTATGTACATCATTCCAATATGGTGGCGGTAGATTAAAAGGTGATTTCTCAGAATTTACTGAAGAAGATTTTTGGAAATGCTCAGACGCGATGTTAGAACACTGTGGATATAGGCCAGATTTTATTGCCGTTATTGTTGAAGAAAACTATGATAACGCAATTAAGAACGTAGAGCTTGCTAAGAAGATGGGTGTTGTGTGTAAATTAAATTATGCATTTGCATCGGGCGTACAAGACACTACGTTGCAGTTAAGTAAGATATATGAGCTGTACGTTAAAATAGAAGAAATGGGTCTTGGTGATTGGGAATATAATACTGTTCAAATGAGAAATAGGTTGAATGGTAATGCTACTACTTGTCCGCAAAATAGATTTTGTGATTCAGGTATTCGTGCGTTTAATCCTGGTGGTGACTATTATTCTTGTGGCTCATTTGCTGATGAAATGGATTATCCTATTAGCTTTAAAGAAGAAGTTGAAGAGCACGGCGAAACGCAACTACCTTTAACAATGGATCCTAATATTCAATCAATGAAAATGGCTTGTTATACTTGTCCGATGTTTGAAATATGTAATGGTTGTAAAAAGACTATTCGTGATCATAAGAGACAAGGAATTGTGGAACAACATTGTAAGCACATGAAAACTTTAGCGCCACGCATATTAAAAATTAATGGCAAAGATGCAAGTTCAGTTACGCCTTATGTTGACGAATCAGATCAAAATAAAATATCTGTCGCACAAATATGAATATATCAATAAACCCTACATATTATTGTAACTTTCGTTGCGACTTTTGTTATCTAACCGAGGCTCAACTGGCTGATAGGAATAAGATTAGTCCTGAAAAATTAGATGAAGTACTCAGTAAAGTTACAGATCCAATAGACCATATTGATTTATATGGTGGAGAAATATCTCTATTAACTGAAGAATATTTTTATGAAATAAAGAAAGTGATACGTAAGTACTATGACGGAAATATTAATATTAACACTAATTTTAGTGCTTTGCCAAATTATTTTTATGATGACGATATTACTATTAGTGTGTCGTATGATTTTTCTGCTCGTGAAAAAGAGCAATTTGTTTTAAATAACATGATGGCTTCGCAAAAGCCATTGTCTGTTTTAATTCTAGCATCTGAGAAGGTGTTAGCAACCGATGTAGAGTTCATGATCTTTACATTAAATATGTGTGCACAGGTACAGTCTGTAGAGATTAAACCCTACTCTACGAATCAGGCAAATGCTCACCCAGTGACACATCGAGACTTTGAAGAGCATATTAAGAAATGGATTGATGCAACAACAGAGAAAAGATTCCAATTTATAAACCAAGAGTTAATAGAAGATGCTCTTGATGGGAAGTACTCTGCGTTCAGCGACGACCACGTATATATAACACCGAAGGGAAAGTTTGGCGTACTTGAATTTGATAAAGATGACCGAGAATATTTTAAAGAATATTCAACTTATCAAGAGTATAAACAATGGGCTGCACTTGAACCTATTAATAATGTATCTGATATATGCAGGGAATGTCCGTATTATGGCGGGTGTTTGACTGAACATTATAGATACGTAAAAGATTTAAACAATAGTTGCAACGGATATAGGGGATTATTAGACTGGTATGATGGGAAATGATATGAAAGACTGGAAAGCAAGCCAAATGGCGTTTCACACCGCTAACAAAAATTACAAGGACGATTTGACCGACGAGAAAATCGTTATTTCTGAAGATATCGTAGATGATGCACTCATGCATTTTGACCGATATATAGAAAACTGGGTTTATCCCGCAAAGTCATATGTAGTAGCAATATGCTATGCAAAATGGTTAGAACGAGACTTCGGAGAAGATTTCTACGATGTACTCGACGATGAGGAATTATTGTTTGGAAATGATCCATACTTTGTTCCTTATTCAGAAGACGAACAAGTATATGATGCTATTTTAAGTGAACTCGATTTTCAGGAAGATCTAGGAATGGTTCCTGATATTTACGAGTATTATAGAGAGGAAATGTTTTTTGGGAGTTAAATTGACAGTAGGAGGCAATTTAATAATGACCGATCGTCAGCAAAATAATGGGCTGGCGGTTGCGGCTGATCCTGCTGCTGATGAAGTGACTAAAATTATCCTTGAAGATAAACGTCCTGATATCGGTGAGATAGAGTTAACTCTATTTGAAAACTGTCATTTAAATTGTTTCTTTTGTCACCACGATAAACAATCAACAGTTGGTTTATCAAGAGAAGAAATATTTTCTAAACTCAGTCTCGTTGAAGACCATTTAATTAAAATGAAAGGTCGAGCTGAGGTTGTTCAAATCAATATGGTCGGTGGAGAGTTATTCCAAGATAGAATATCTGAATGGGCTTATCCAGTTTACTATGATTTCTTAATTGCTATTAAAGAATTATACGACAAATACGAACATAATATTAAAGTAGTATGGGTTACATCGTTTCAGTTTATTAAAAGAGAAGCAGTACAAAAGCTTATCGACGATTTAAACGCAGCCGATATTCCATCTTATATCATATGTTCATATGACTTTGATGGTAGACCTGTTAAAGGACCATATGGTAAGAATATAGAATACTTTGCAGATTATATTACATCAATTAATATGGTTGCAACTGTACCTTCTATTGAAAAGTTTATGGAAGATAAGGACGAGTATTTCCATTATCTATATGAGAAGTTTGATAATTTCTACTTTGATGATTATATTCCTGATAAAGGCTTTGATCATTTAATACCAAGTGATAGTTTATATCTCGAGTTCTTAAAATTCGTATATCATAACTATCCTGATATTAATCCTATGAAAGATCTTATAAGTAAAGATAAGAACCATATGCATTGTTTGTCTTTAAACAAGGTTACGATCTTTCCAGATAATAGTACATCTAATTGTCGTTGGGATAGATATACTCCCGAAGATTTTAATACACCATTGCATAGAAAAGATAATGCGTCGATGATGCAAGCTTATATGAATGAGCATGGTTGTTTATCATGTAGATGGTGGGATAAGTGTGGATTTAGATGTTATACACAATGGGACTGGAAAAATCGTGAACGTGATCTTCCTGATTGTATTATGAGAATGTGGTTTAATTATATGGAAAAAATAGAAAATGAAAAAAGTAAAGCTTGATTGCTATACATTTGATAAAAATTTACTTACACTGCAGCCGATAGTAAATAAAGTTAATAATCCATCTTGGTGGAGCAAACTTAAGAAATATTATGAGCACTTCGATGTAAGATCAGGAATAAAAACACCGGTTCCAACTGTTAAAGTATGTCCTGGCGTTGCTGAATATATACGTGATCCAATACATCTTAAATTATGGACTGATATTATTTTCAAAGTAAAGCCTGACGGTAGAGTAACTTTCGTTGCTCCTGATTTTCGTCAGCGCCAACACATGGACACCCACGCAAAGGAACAAACAGGAAAAGATTTATATCCAGGCAGAGCAACCGTAAAACTTGCAAATCCTTGGGTCGTGAAAGGATCCGACAGAACAAGATTTATGGTTACGGAAAACCATTATAATGAAGATTTAAGACAGCATGGAATTATGGTATCGCCAGGAATAATTAATTTTTATGATCAGCATTCACTTAATTTATTTTTAGTCTTTCCTTTGAAAGATGAAGAATATCAAGTTGAATTAAAATATGGAACTGTTCTAGCATCATTACACGCTATGACTGATAAGGAAGTTGTTGTAAATAATCATTATACAACACCAGACGAATATAACGATATGCAGAATATGTTTCCTAGTACATTTTTTGGTAGATATTATGCAAAAAGAAAGGTGACGAAATAAATGGAATATAAAGATCTTTGGCCTACTGCGTTTGGCATGGGTAAATTTGAATGCCCTGAAATGCTAGATTATATTTTGACTAATTATGATTTAAATGATATGTCAAAAATGACTGAAGTTAATGGATTTAATCTATTTGACCATGATCACCCAGCAATAGATACGTTTAAAAAGACGTGTATAGATAACTTTGATGAATACTTGCAGCGCAACTTAGGGAGACCTTTATCTGATTGGAGTGGCCACACCGTGAAGTCTTGGGTATCAGGGCATGGCTCAGGATATAATATGACTATACATAATCACGCAGGCGCTACTTTGTCTGCAGTGTACTATTTACTAGCAGAGGAAAAACAATTTGGAGGAGAATGCGTATTCGATGATCCTAGAACAAATGCAAACCGAGGATATGACGAAAAGTTTAAGCCAATGTTTGAAAGATTCACACATACGCCAGAAACTGGTGATTATTTAATATTTCCTAGCTTTACATATCATCACGTAAATCCCTATACTTCATCCTTACGGTTTTGTTTGCCTGTAGATTTGTTTCTAGACGATAACTAATTTATATAAATAAGATAAAGTTAGAATAGATAAATAACACCATAACCTATAACTATTATAGTTAATTTAACAAATGGAGAAAAAATAATGGCTCTTACACTAGAATATTCAGTTACTAGTCTTAAAGTAAAAGACGAAGTAAATGCTGATGGAGACACACTATCAAACGCAGTTGTACAAACATACTGGAAAGTTGTTGGTACTGACAATGGTGGAAACACTGCAGAATGGCAAGGTGCTACACCTTTTACTGCTGCTAATGTTCCTACTGGAAGCTTTACTGCTTTTGAAGACTTAACAGAAGAGACTGTCGTTGGATGGGTTCAAGCAATCGTTGATGGCGATGCTAGTTATAAAGAACACATTGAATCACAATTGACTAAGCAAATTGAAGAAGAACTTACTACCGAACCTGCACTACCTTGGGCTGAAGATGTTACACCACCTCTCCCCGAAGATGCTGTTGACCCTGAAGAAGGCGGCGAGTAAGTAATCAATTTTAATAAAGGATTCTTATCGTGAATTATACGTGGAAAATATCTAAGCTTGGCTTAACAGATAAACTCGGGACAGATGATGTTCTGCTCGAGAATGCTATTGTTAATATCAAGTGGAAAAGAATCGCGACAGACGCAGATGGAATAAAAACAAGTTATGTTGGTAATACATCTTTAGATGCTGAAATGGCATCTTCAGATTTTATTGCGTTAAACGACGTAACCGCCGAGAATGTTACTAGTTGGCTTGAAGCAGCACTTACTGCTGCTGGCGTTGAAAACGTTGATAGAAAATTGGTAGCTAAAGTTGAACGAAAAAGGTTGCGTAATATCTCACCAAGCTGGTAGAGATAAATAAAGTTAAATAAACAATCTTTTTATATTATGGAGGTGACATGCACGATTTGCATATGGGTGGCTTAGCGGCTTGGGCTCTTAAAAGAGGTGGGTCGCTCCATCCAGTATTATTACCAAAAGAAGTAACTGGTAATGAAACTGGTATCATGAACCCGTCTATCTTTGCCCACAAAGGCAAGCTTCTTTTAAACATCAGACACATCAATTATATCCTCTATCACAGTGAGGGTAAAAAGTTTCCACATCAGTGGGGACCTCTTGTATATGTGCATCCAGAAAATGACGTAACTCTAACAACACATAATGTTATGTGTGAACTCGATAGTGCGCTTAATTTAAAGTCAGCACAAAGAGTTAATATGGCTCTTGATACTGGCAAGCCTACATGGAATTTTGTTGGTTTAGAAGATGCTCGTTTATTTGAATGGGAAGACAAATTATATCTTTGTGGAGTACGGCGAGATGCTTATGACGACAAAGGTACAGGCCGTATGGAATTATGCCAAATTGATTTTGTAGATGGTCAATGGACTGAGCAATCACGACATCCTATTCCAGCACCAGGCGATGATCTATCTTTTTGCGAAAAGAATTGGATGCCTATTATGGATATGCCGTATCACTTTGTTAAATGGACTAATCCTACTCAGGTTGTTAAATTTAATATTGAAGAAGGCACAACTGAAGTTGTACATGAAGATGATTTTGAAAATCGCAAACCGTTTTCTAAAGATTTCCGTGGTGGTTCACAAGTCATTCGTATTAATGATCAGCAACGTATGGCATTTATCCACGAAACAAATCTATTAAGAGATCCCTTTGGTCGTAAAGATGGTGATTATTCTCATCGTATAGTAATATGGGATAATGACTGGAATTTAATACACGCTTCTCGTAAGTTCCATTTTATGGGTACATACTTTGATCATGTATCTGGAGAAGATTATAATATTGAATTTGTTACTGGAATGACTATACATCCTGAAACTGGTGATATGCTAATATCGTTTGGTTTCCAAGATAATGCAACGTTTATTTTGAGAATGCCTCAAAAATTATTTTTAGATTTTTTAAGTGATAAGGGATAATCGTATGAAAATGAATTTACAACTTTTAAATGATGTAGTACTAGATTACGATAATCCAGATAAAGTATATGCGTTAGCTCGAGAATACGATAGATTAGAACAAGGATCAGGCGCGTTTAGTTTTTACTTACGTGCTGCTGATATGTCACCCGGAAAAACATTCGAAGAAAAATGGCTTCAATATAAATCAATAATCTTTTCTGCATTCATCTATAAAAGAAATAGGAATCGCCAGCTAAGTGTTGAAGGGCTACTTAAAATTGCTATTGAAACATTACCTGAAAGACCAGAAGCTTATTACTTTCTTGCACAAGAAAAAAGAGAAAGAGATGATTGGCGTGAATGCTTAATGTATTCAAAGATTGGTATTACTAATATTGCTGATAAAGCACCCGACAGAGATCTACCGTATCCAGGCGACATGGCATTACGTTTATTATATGCTCGCGCTAAGTGGAAAACCGATGGTAGAGATGAATCTAAAAACCTTGCATTTGATATTAGATATAAGTCAAGACTCAGAGCTGATGATCTTCTAGAAGCTGATACATTACTAAGAGAGCACGGCTACCCAAGTACATTACCTTACACACCAGAATTATTAGATCGTTATAAGTTTAAGTTTGATGGTATAGAAAATATTGAAACAAACTATTCTCGCCATTTTCAAGATATGTTTGTATTGTCTGTATTGGACGGTAAGCGTAATGGTACGTTTGTAGAGATTGGATCAGGTCACCCAACACTATTTAATAATACAAAATTATTAGAAGAAGAGTTTGATTGGAAAGGTGTATCCGTTGATAATTCAGAAAGATTTGCTCATATATTCTCAAGAGAAAGAAACACTACAATGATTTTTGCTGATGCAGCTACTTCTAATTATGAAGGATTGTTTAAGCAGCATTGCCTTGAAGAACATATTGATTTCTTACGTATTAATGCCGAAGGTGCTTCAATTGCTGCTCTTAATCAAATACCGTTCGCAAAACACGAGTTTGGTATTATTCAATTCCAACATAACGCGTGTTGGTGGGGTGAAGAGATTAGAGAAGAATCTCGTAAGAAACTTCAAGAAATTGGATATGTATTATTAGTACATGATGTTGCAGTTGACGGCAGTCAAAATTACGAAGATTGGTGGGTACATCCAATGCACGCTAACCGTAAGAAGCACATGCAATCTAATAAAATTAATTTCGCTTGGAATTATATGATGGAGCAACTATAATGAAACCAGTATTAATAACGGGAGGATTCGATCCTATCCATTCAGGACATATCGCATATATGAAAGCGGCCAAAGAACTGGGGTCTATTCTATACGTTGGTGTAAATTCTGATGAATGGTTAACTCGTAAGAAAGGTCGTCCGTTTATGTCACTCGAAGAAAGAATGGCAATTATTAAAGAGATTGGTTGTGTAGGACACGTATTCTCTTTTAATGATGACGACGATACGGCTATTAATGCTATTGAATATGTAAAACATTCCGCTCCTCGTGGCGCTGAAATTATCTTTGCAAACGGCGGAGATCGTACAAAAGGTAATATCCCCGAAATGTTTAGTGGCGGAGATCAAGTAAAATTTGTGTTTGGTGTTGGTGGAGATGATAAAAAGAATAGCTCATCTTGGATTTTAAAAGAATGGGATAAGCCAACTACTCAAAGACTGTGGGGAAAGTACAGAGATTTAGATTCTAATGGTCATTGGAAAGTAAAAGAGTTATCTATTGATGTGGGTAAGTCTTTATCAGACCAGCAACACTTTAAAAGATCTGAACATTGGCACATTGTTGATGGTACTTTGGAGATGAATCTTGAATTTGCTGACGGAACCACTACATCTAACATATATAAAACTGGTAGTAGTATCGATATTCCAATAAATACATGGCATAAAGCAACTAATGTTGGTAGCTGTCCTGTAAAGGTTATCGAAGTTTGGATGGGATACGAACTATCTGAAGAAGATATAGAAAGAAGATCTTAGTATTATTTTAAAGGTCATACCTTATTATACCACGGCTATCAAAGGTTGTCAACTGTTTTTTTATAAATACCTATAAATTAATCTATTTTAAACAAAGGAGACGATGATGGCTTTTCAGTTATCAGTAGCAGCAAGAAACGCTACCCTAGCCGCGATCGAAACAGAAATTGGTGTAAACCCTATCTTAACTATTTCAACTGGCTCAAAACCTGCCGATGCTGCAACAGCTAACACAGGTACGGTTCTAGCGACAATGGTTTTACCAAGTGATTGGTTAGGTGCCGCTACTTCTGGATCTATTGCATTATCAGGTACTTGGCAAGACTTATCAGCTGATGATTCCGGTACTGCTGGTTATTTCAGATTGCACAACAACGCTGGCACAGAATGTCATATGCAAGGTTCTATTAGTGCTACGGGTGCTGGTGGAGATATGCAATTAGATAATACTAATATTGCAACAGGTCAGCAAATTAATATAACCACATTTACGATCACTGCTGGTGGGGCTTAACTTTAACATAAGGTAAAGCCACATGTCTGCAAATGGTGCGGTTACAACAACAGTAGATTTTACATATTTTGGCGGTGGTTACGTCCAAGTATCTGGAGAAGTATCGGGTGTAATTGGTACTTCTTTTGTATTTGATGGTGTTGCTCCAATCTATGGCGAAATTCAACCCGTTACTATTGACTTTGGTTTTAGTGCAGGCGTTGAAACACCTACGATCTATGCTACAGCAGATGTTGGCTTTGATTTTGCCTCATATTCCTTTATTGAGTTTGGTGTACAGCGATATGCATCTGTCGCAAATAACGTATTATTTGACTACACCGCAAACTCATCTGGTTATGTTACAACACACGTTAACTTTAATCCTACATTAGACTTTACGCTCGATACCAACCTATACATATTTTCTTTAGGTGATGGCTCGGGCACGTTTTCATTTGATATCGAAAGTCTAGGTTATAATATATCTACCAGAGAATATTCAAAAACTGGTGGAAACTATGTTTCTTTTGATGGAATTGACAAAAATGCAACAAATGTGATCAATCCAACAAACGGAATTAAATTACTCAACAACGGAATATCGAAAGCTGAGATTCTACAGACATAGTTTACTTTTAATAAATATCTAATAAATAAAAGTATAACTCGGAGATAAACAAATGGCGGCTAGCTTTTACATAAAACAAAACGATACTGCACCGTCTATTGAAGCAGGCCTTACAGATTCTAATGGTAGAACTAAATCTATGGCTAACGCTTCTGCAGTCGTGTTTCACATGCAAGACGAGAATGGTAACGTTCTTATCGAAGACGGTGTTGGAACTATTAAAAATCCTGCAAAAGGAATCGTTGCATACGATTGGCAAGCTGGTGATACTTCAAACACTGGCATTCATAGTGCTGAGTTCCAAATAACATATAATAATGGTCAAATCGAAACGTTCCCTAATACTGGTTACATTAAAGTAATCGTTAAAGACGAATTGGCTTAAAGGAAAAATACAATGGCACAACCACAATCAAGAGAAGAATTTAAAGATTATTGTTTAAGAAAAATCGGTGCACCAGTAATCGATATTAATGTTTCTGAAGAACAGGTTGAAGATCGTGTAGATGAAGCTGTATCTTTTTGGAGAGATTATCATTACAACGGCAGCCAATTAGTATATCTTAAGCACCAATTAACAGCCCAAGACGTAGAAAACGGATATATTAACTTACCACAAAAGCTCCTTGGTATTTCAAGAATATTCCCACTCGATACTTCTATTTCAACAGGTAGTGGTATATTCAATGTAAATTATCAATTCGTTTTAAATAACCTGAATGATCTTACAGGATATACAATTCAAAATTACTATATGACGATGTCGCATTTAACTTTCTTGCAAGAATGGCTTGTAGGTAAACCGCTTATTCGTTATAACAAACACGTGAATAAACTTTATATCGATGCTGGTAAAGCATCTTTACGTGAAGGTAAGTATATTATTATTGAAGCATACGACGTCGTTGATGAAGATGCTTATCCTGACGTATTTGGAGATCGTTGGTTACAAAACTATGCTACGGTTCTTATCAGAGAACAGTGGGGTTTAAACCTAACTAAATTTACAAACATGCAGTTGGTAGGTGGCGTAAGCTTTAACGGAGAGCAAATTTTGCAGGAAGCAAGAGCTGAAAGAGAAAAAATGGAAGAAGAAGCAATACGGTCTCTTCAACCTCTCACGTATAATTTCATTGGATAAAAAATGGCAACGAATGCATACTTTAGGAATTACGACAATTTCAACGAGCAGAATTTAATTGATGATCTAGTAATAGAATCAATTAAAATGTATGGCGTTGACGTTAAATACCTAAGTGGTAAATTTAACAATGTCGATGATGTCTTTAACGAAGACGATACACCTCTATATGATGAGATGTATGGCTTTGAAGTATATGTCAAAAATGTTGATGGCTTTGAAGGTGAGGGTGATTTCCTATCTAAGTTTGGTTTACAAATTCGAGATCAGGTTACATTCACAGTTGCTATACGAACGTTTGAAAGATACGTTACCCGTAAGGATACAGAAAAAGTCCGCCCAAGAGAAAACGATATCATTTGGTTGCCACTTAATCAGAAAATGTACAGAATTACTTACGTAGAACATGAGGCTGTATTCTATCAATCTGGTAAGTTACAAACTTATGATATTAAATGCGAACTCATGGAGTTCTCAAACGAAAGATTCGACACAGGCCGATACGAAATCGATCATTACTTTGATGATATTAAATCTACGACCGACGTTGTACAAACACTTGAAGACGTTGCTAATAACGATCCTATCGCTCAAAACTTTGAGTTTGAAAAACTTGCAGATGATATATTAGACTTTTCTGAGGTTGATCCATTTAGTGAAAATCTTAGCATAGAGGATTCATAGAATGGCAATTGCAAATTACTTTTATAACGAGACTACACGAAGATACGTTGCGCTATTCGGTACTTTATTTAATCAAATAAAAATTGAAAGATCAGATAATGCTGGCAATAACGTGCAATCAATGATTGTACCATTGTCTTATGCACCAGCTCAAAAAGTTCTTTCAAGATTGAGAGATGATCCCGATCTATTAAACAGTAGAAAGACTGCAATAACACTTCCACGCATGTCTTTTGAAATTACGAGTTTAAACTATGATCCACAAAGAAAGATTGGATCTACTCAAAAGATGGTTAAAACAGCAAAAGCAGAGTCTGATGCATCTCGTAACTTTGTACATAGTTCGGTACCATACAACGTAGAATTTTCATTGTACATTATGACTAAGTATAGTGAAGATGCTACAAAGATCTTAGAACAAATTATTCCATTCTTTACTCCTGATTGGACTGTTACGGCGAAGATGGTTAACGATTTAGATCCTATCGACATTCCAATTGTATTGAACTCAGTGACTACTGAAGACCTTTACGAAGGTGATTATGAATCACGACAAACTGTTCTATACACACTAACTTTTACTTTAAAAGGTTGGTACTTTGGACCAGAGAAGAAACAAAAAGTAATTAAGTTCATTGACATAGATATGATGACCGACTCGGCATCTAACGCACCTCGCCAAGAAGGTGTTACAATTAAGCCAGGACTAGATTCAAACGGTAATCCATTAACAGAAGATGGTGTGGGTGCAACCGCAACTGCAGTTCTTGATAATGGATCAGTAGGCGGAGTTATCATTACAAATGATGGTGAAAACTATAACGCTAATAACGATATATCAATATCTATTGCAGCTCCGGATGCTTTAGATGCAGATATTTCAGCCGTAATTACTAACACAACCATTGGTTCTATTGCAATAAACGAGGCTGGCGGGTTTTATTCTTCACCTCCTAATATCTCTATTACCGCTCCAGACCTACCTGCTACGACTGCTGAGGCCACTCAGGTGCTCACAGATGGTGTTATAACAGGAATAGATGTATCTAATGGCGGAACATATTATAGTTCTGGCACAATCACAATATCAGAACCACCAGCTCAATCTCCATATGTTAAGTTTGGAGATGATGCTTTATATCACGACGACCATGCAGACACGACATTCCTACACACGACAGGAATTAATCTTGTTACTGCTGGATCTGGTTTTGAAATAGATTTCTGGATATATCCAACAGAATTTAATGCCGCGGATTCTCACGTAATACATTTTCCCGGCACTACAATGAGAATAGAATTAGAAGCAGACGGTGAAGCAGTTTATAGACCTAACTTTAACGCAGCTCCTACAAGATCAAACGAACAATTAAATCTTAACGAATGGAACCATTGCCGAATTGAACACGTTGGTACTGTTACTAGATGGTGTGTTAACGGAGTAGCAGATACAGGTGGTACTGGTCCTCAAGGATTTATTCTTGGAGGTGGTGCAACTATTAACGCCGGTTCAAGATCAGCAGGCGAAAAGAGTTTCCTCGGCGCTTTAGATAATATAACATTAAGCGTACGTTCAGCGTTAACACCAGCAGGTTCATACACAGTACCAACGTCACCAACATCTGGCGATGATTATACTGGCAACTTCGATAAAGATATTGCTACAGCCGATCTCGTAATTACTGACGGTGAAGTTACTGCAGTTACAATGAGTAATGGCGGTGCTAGGTATGACGCTAATACAGTTATTACAATATCAGCTCCGGATGGAACTCCATCTACATTCCAAGCATCAGCTACTGCTGTTCTTGTTAACGGGGGAGTAGATTCAGTAGTGATAAATAATAATGGGAAGTTCTATTCCACGGCAAACGTTACTATCGATTCAGTTGTTGCTAACACGGCTACTGCTGAAGTTGTAATTGACGGAACAGATCAAGTCGGTTCGATAAATATAACGAATGCTGGCTCTGGATATAGAACAACTCCTGCAGTTACAATTGGTGGACCAGCAGCAACATCAGTTCCATATACACAAATTGAATTTGATGATGACTGGGGTATTATTACAATATTTGAGGATGAATAATGAGCGACGAAAAGATTTCTTCTGCACTTGGCATCAGGCCAATGTCAGAAATTGATGAAGATGAAAAGCAAGAGCAAGTACCTACAGTAATACCTGCTGTTAAAAACGAGGTTGCTGAAGCATCACCTCAATTGCCTGCTGTTTTATCTGACGTTGAAAAAGAGAATTTAGAAGACATTGAACATGTCCGTCAAAACGTCGCTGAAGTTATAGAAACTGGTAAAAGTGCTATGGAAGAAATGTTAGAAATAGCCAAGCAATCAGAACAGCCTCGAGCATTTGAAGTAGTTTCTACTTTAATGAAAACATTATTAGATGCTAACAAAGATTACGCTGATATATCTACTAAAAAGAAATTTGCTAAAGAAGAAATAAACGAGCCTAAAGAAGCAGCGGGCGGTAACACAGTTACTAATAATAATCTCATTGTATCGACATCAGATCTTCTCAGAATGTTAAAAGATCAGGAAGATGATAAAGGTGTAATTGATGGGTGATGGATATCTAGGCAATTCACACCTTAAAAAGGTTCAGGAACAGATTGAATGGACTCCTGAGCTTCTTAAGGAATATATGAAGTGCGCTGATGATCCTGTTTATTTTGCAAAAGAATATATTAAAATTGTACATGTGGATCGAGGATTAGTTCCCTTTGATATGTACGATTATCAAAAAGAGATTTGTGATAAGATTTTTAAAGAAAGAAGAGTTGCAGTTTTAACAGCTCGTCAGTCAGGTAAGACCACTACAGCAGTGGCAGTTATTCTACATTATATCTTATTCAACGAATTTAAAACTGTAGCTATCCTTGCGAATAAAGGAGATGCCTCTAGAGAGGTTATGGCTAGAGTTAAGTTAGCATATGAAGCATTGCCAAAATGGTTACAGCAGGGCATCGAGGAGTGGAATAAAGGTAACATAGCACTCGAGAATGGATGCCAAGTACTAGCAGGAACAACATCTTCCAGCGCTATTCGTGGTAAATCAGTTAACTTTCTATACCTAGATGAGGTTGCCTTTATTGAAGGATACGATGAGTTTTTCGCATCAGTATATCCAACTATTTCATCTGGTGAGAGCACTAAGCTATTAATGACTTCTACACCTAATGGATTAAATCATTTTTGGAAAACCTGTAAAGGAGCCAAAGAAGGTACAAACGGTTATGAATATCAAGAAGTAATGTGGTATGATGTTCCTGGTCGAGATGATAAATGGAAACGAGAAACACTTGAAGCTTTAGATCACGATGAACAAAAGTTTAACCAAGAATATTGTTGTGAGTTTCTTGGTTCTTCGGGTACACTTGTTTCAGGAGCTAAGCTCAAAGAACTTTATGCTGAAAAACCTATTGCTCAAAGCGAAGGGTTTATTCAATATGAAAAACCTGAAAAAGATAAAAATTATGTAATAACTGCAGACGTTGCAAGAGGTAAAGGTTTAGATTATTCAACTTTTACTGTTTTTGATATTACTGATATGCCATATAGACAGGTCGCTGTTTATAGAGATAATTATATCGGTCCAATAGATTTTGCATCTGTATTGAATAGATGTGGTAAACTATATAATGAAGCAGGTGTATTAGTAGAAATTAACGATATCGGCGGGCAAGTTGTCGATGTTTTACACATAGACTATGGTTATGAGAATTTACTTTATACGCAAAACTCTGGGCGGAGTGGTAAAGTACTTAGTGGCGGATTCGGAAAAAACGTAGAAAATGGTATAAGAACAACAAAACTTGTAAAGGGAACTGGTTGTTCTATGTTAAAAATGCTCGTTGAACAAAACCAATTGTTTATACGAGACCATGAAACAATACAAGAATTGAGCAGGTTTTCTAGAAAAGCTAACTCATTCGAAGCAGAATCCGGTTTTCATGATGATTTAGTAATGAATTTAGTATTGTTTGCTTGGATGACCGAGCAGGCCTACTTTAAAGATATGACTGACATAAATACATTAAAGAAGCTCAGAGAAAAAACAGAAGAGCAAATTGAAGAAGAAATGCTACCGTTTGGTTTTATCGATGATGGAGACAATGATGATGGATTCTATCACGATGATGGCCTTCGACTATGAAAAGCTCATATAAATAGCAAATCGAGTAATTTATAAATAGAAACAGTTATAACAATTAAATTAAAACGCGTTTCTAATTAAATAAAGGAGAAAAACATGGCTTTTTCCGTAAGTCCTTCCGTCATTGTTCGTGAAGTGGATGCGAGTCAGGCAGTACCAGGCGTTGCAACAGCTCCAGCGGCAATAGCTGGCATATTCAAGTGGGGTCCAACTAACGATCCTATTTTAATTACTTCCGAAAATCAATTAGTAGATCGCTTTGGTACACCAACCGACGACAACTACGAGACATTTTTCACAGCAACAGACTACCTCTCATATTCAAATGCCCTTTACGTGGCACGAGCAGATGATGGATCATTAACCGCCTCAGGTACTACCGAAGTACTTGATGCAAATAACAACGTAATTGCAGAAGACAGTACATATGCAGCTTTTGACGCTAAATACGCTGGTGCTTTAGGTAACTCAATTGAGGTATCTTGGGCCACGGCAGGTTCCTTCACGGATACCGTAGCAGCTGTAGGTGATATTGAAAATAATGGAATTTCTAACAACTCAGTAACACAGACAATTGATTTTAATGCTTCAGCGTTAACCTTTGAAACTGCAAATACAGTAGCAGCCCCATCAGTATATGTTGGCGATGTTCTTGTAATTGGTAATTCAAGCGTTGGGTTCCAAGAGCTGACTGTTGCAACAGTAGCTTCAACTGATATCGATGAAGAGTTTGGTTCAGGTAATACCGCAGTAACAGCTACTGTTGGTACAACAACTGAACTTACATTCAACACAAGATATACACTGGCTGAAACATCTTTAAACAAATTATCAATCGTTAAAAAGTGGCAATACAATTCAACTTTTGGTAAAGCTCCTGCAACTGGTAACATCCACGTGGCTGTTATCGATAAAGACGGCTTGATTTCTGGAACTCCAAACGAAGTATTAGAAGTATTTGATAATCTTTCTACTACCGCAGGTTCTGTAGATCCACAAGGTGCTTCAAACTTCTATGAAACAGTAATCGAAAACAGTTCATCTTGGATTAAAGTTGCTAATACAGCGGTAGTTACTGCAGCAATGACCAACGAAGATAGTGTTGGTACAGAAAAGCTTAACCAATACGAACGTATGGCAGGCGGTACTGATGCTTCCACTGAATCATCGGCAACGTTGAGTTCATTAGCATTTGCTTGGGATACATTCAAAAATACAAACGAAATCGATATTTCCTTTATCCTTCAAGGTAAAGGTGATGATCTAGGTGTAAGAGCTAACTATATTATCTCTAACGTTGCAGATTATCGCAGAGATTGCGTTGCTTTCATATCCCCATCTAAAGAAGCAGTAGTTGACGAATTAAAAACTAATTCTAAAATGGAAAATGCTATTGCATATCGTAACAAGATTCAAAATTCTTCTTACGCGTTCATTGATAGTGGTTATAAATACCGTTATGATAAGTACAACGACAAGTATCGTTGGACTCCATTGAACGGTGACATGGCAGGTCTTTCAGCAAGAGTAGATCCTTGGGAATCACCAGCCGGTTACAGAAAGGGTATCATTAAGAATATCGTTAAATTAGCGTTTAACCCAAGTAAACCACAAAGAGATGTTTTATATAGCTCGGATGTTAATCCAGTTATGTCTCAAGCAGGTCGTGGAATTGTATTATTTGGTGATAAAACTGGTCTTGGTATTAATAGTGCTTTTGACAGATTGAATGTTCGTAGATTGTTCATCGCTGTTGAGAAAAGTATCGCGACTGCAGCTGAAAGCTTCTTGTTCGAGTTTAATGATGATTTTACACAAACTCAATTCAAGAACATCGTTGATCCATTCCTTCGGGATATCCAAGGACGTCGTGGAATTATTGACTATCGTGTTGTTTCTGACGCATCAGTTAATACCCCCGAAGTTGTAGATGCAAACAAATTCCGTGCAAGCATATTCATTAAACCAGCTCGTTCTATTAACGTTATCGAATTAACATTCGTGGCAACTAGAACTGGTGTAGAGTTTGACGAAATTGTTGGTCAGATCGCGTAATAAATATACTTAAAAGGAGAAGAACACATGGCATTTAACATTAATCAGTTCAAATCAGAACTAGTTGGTGGCGGTGCACGTCCTACGCTCTTCCAATGTCAGATCACCAACCCGGTTAATCAGACTGCCGACATTAAAGTACCATTTATGGTACGGGCAGCTGGAATCCCTGAGTCTTCAGTAGGGCAGTATTCTGTTCCCTACTTTGGACGACAGGTTAAATATGCCGGTGATAGGATATTCGCGGACTGGACAGTTACCGTAATCAATGACGAAGACTTTGCTATCAGAAACGCAATGGAAGAGTGGATGAACTTCATCAACTCTCATGATTCAAATTCAAGAGGCTTGCCTCAACAGTACAAATCTAACGGTCAAATTACTCAGTTTAGTAAAGATGGTTCAGTATTACGTACTTACATTTTTGAAGGCATGTTCCCAATTGCTATTGATGGCATTCAAATGGATTGGTCCGCTACTGATTCTATTGAAGAATTTAGTATTACATTCCAGTACGATTTATGGAGAGTTGAAGGTAATACTGGCGTACCAACTACATAATTTATTATATAATGTGAGGATTGAAAATTGAAATTATTTGGGTTTGAAATAAACAGAGAAAGCGAAGAGATCGTAGCTCCGGTCTCTTTCGCTGAACCATTGAACGATGACGGTGCTATTACCGTTGGAAACGCAGTGGGTGGATTCTATAGTACTATTCTAGATTTAGAAGGTACTGCTAAGACTGAGTCCGAGCTAGTGACAAAATATCGTGGTCTCGCCATGAATCCCGAAATTACTCAAGCGGTGGATGAAATCGTTAATGAAGCAATTTCGGTCGATTTAGCAGACAAAGTTGTAGATATTGTTATGGACGACTCAGATCTTCCAGATAAGGTCAAGGATAGAGTTTCAGAAACTTTCCAAGAAGTACTTACTCTATTGGATTTTTCTAATACTGGCTACGATACTTTTTCAAAGTTTTATATTGATGGTAGAGTTAATTATCACTGTATCATTAATGAAGAAGATCTTAAAACCGGTATTCAAGAGCTACGTTATGTTGATCCACGTAAATTAAAACTTATTCGTGAAATGGATAAGAAAAATATGGATAAGCATTCTGGAGTTCCAGTTAAAAAGATTAAATCTGAGTACTACATGTATTCAGAAAATGGTTTTGGTAGCGAAAAAGGATCAGGAACTTCTGGTTCTCAGGGATATAAAATTGCAAAAGACTCTATTGCCCGTATTACATCGGGTCAAATGAGTGAAAATAATGCTCTTGTTTTATCACATTTGCATGCAGCAATTAAGCCAATTAACCAGTTAAGGATGCTCGAAGATGCGACAATCATCTATACTTTAACAAGAGCACCTGAAAGAAGAATTTTTTATATTGATGTCGGTAACTTACCTAAGTCTAAAGCCGAGCAATATTTAAGAGATATGATGGTTCGTCACAAGAACAAGCTACAGTATAATTCATCTACTGGTGAAATTACAGATGCTCGTAAGATGATGACTATGACAGAAGATTTTTGGTTCCCTCGCCGTGGTGGTGAGAGAACTACTGAAGTGGATACATTAGCAGGTGGTAATGCTCAAGGTTTAACTAATGATGAAAACCTACAGTACTTCCAGCGTAAACTATATAAATCGCTTAAGGTTCCACTATCACGTTTAGAACCAGAAACAATGTACTCTTTTGGTCGTGTTTCTGAAATTACTCGAGATGAACTTAAGTTTAGCAAATTTATTCAACGTTTAAGAAATCGCTTTTCATCTTTGTTTACTCAAATTTTAGAAAAGCAGCTTATTCTTAAAGGTATTATGACACCAGAAGAATTTGCAGAATTAAAACCAGCTTTAAGATACGACTTTATTAAAGACAATTATTTTACTGAATTGAAAGAAGCTGAAATTGCACGTGAAAGATTAACAACTCTAAGAGAAGTTGACGAGCATATCGGCACATATTATTCAAGAGAATGGGTTCGTAAAAATGTTCTTCGTATGACTGATGATGATATTAAAGATATGGAGAAACAAATCGCCGCAGAAGCTGGAACTGAAGATGCTCCAGATGGTGGCGAAGATGATGAAGATACGAATCGCGAAGAGGATTCAAAAGTCGTTAATGGATAAATATAATCAAATCAAAGTAAATCTAGGAGATTTCAAATGAAGTCCTTTAAACAAATAATTTCGGAAGTAGCACAGCCAAAAGAAAAAGGTGCTCACGAAGAGCAAGCCTTTAAGGATCAACATACTTACGAAGTAAAGCCACACCCAGTTGCGTTGGATACTCAATTCACTGGTGATATTCAAAAGCCTCAGGCCATGCGTAAAGCTGACCAGAAAGGCGATGCTAATTACGACAAAGCATATTCAAAAGGTATCTTTGAAGAAGAAGCTAATCTTCAAGAAGATCCTTCTCAAGAAATTCCAATGATGGAAAAGCAATTAGACTTTATCAGTCAAGCTGTTTCAGAAATTAAAGATTCTCTTGGTAACGGTGATCCAAAAGAATGGTATCAAAACAAATTAACTGCAGCTTATGAAGCGGTTAAAACTTTGCATGCTAACCTTCAAACCGAAGCATTATCAGGTGGTCAAAAAGAACTTGATACTGATTCAGATGGCGACATCGATGCTAAGGATCTTGCAGCACTCAGAGCTCGTAAAAAAAAGAAAACAAATGAAGAATTAGATGAAGATATGAATAAGGTTCACACCGTTGATATCGATCACGACGGCAGTAAAGATGCTAATGCAAAGAAGCACAATATTACTTTAAAGAAAACCGGCGATTATTCTCATAATGCTACTGGTAAGAAAAAAGATCTTCACAAGTATTTAGCTAAGCACTATGATTCACACGATGATGCTAAAGAGCTACATCCAGAATTGCATGAAGCAGACAAGCTAAGTGTTAAAAAAGCAATTGGTATTGCAACTGATAAGAGATACAAAGGTGGTAACATGTCTGGCGCTGTAAAGGCAATGGATAAAATGAAGCCCGGTATTTCAGATCACCCACAAGTTAGAGCTGTTCTTAAAAGAGTAAATGAATCGCTTTTTGAACTTGACGAAGATATGAATAAGGTTCACACCGTTGATATCGATCATACAGGCGATCATGATGCAAATGCTAAAAAGCATAACATTACTTTAAAGAAATCTAAAGGTACTGCCGATTCACACAGTGCTACTGGTAAGAAAAAAGATCTTCAAAAGTATTTAGCAAAACATTACGATTCACACGATGATGCAAAAGATATTCATCCTGAAGTACATGAAACAACTATGTCTGCTACTAAAAAGCCAGTAACAATGACTGGTCCAGATGGTAAGACTCGTACAGTTATGAAAACTACTAAAGTAAAAAATACTGACGATTCAGGTCAAGATAAAATCATTACTAACGAATCTATTCTTGCACAATTAGAAGAAAACATTAAGTTTAAAGTAGGTATGTTAAGACTTAAAAATGGTAAATCTGTAACTATCAAGAAGCAAGATTCTGATTTGCTTAACCAAATGTTTAAAGATCTTTCACCTACAAACCGTAGAAAACTTGGTGCAGTAGCTATGAAAGACGAAGCTGGATTTAAAGAAATCCTTGGATTTGCAAGAGAAGCGTTGTAAAAATGGCCTGGGTAGAAGTTCCTGGATCATACCACGCTGTTAGCAATACTCATATTTGGGAGTATGATAACGCCGCCACAGCAGCAAGTACATATGTAGATGCTAATGGAACAACGGCAAATGGCATAAGAAGTTTTACACCACCGGGTGGAACCGCACAAGAAATATACGTAAAGGTGCGTAAAACAGGTGAAACCGCAGAACGCGGCGAGTTAAGTAAAACATATTATGACGCAAGAGTATAAAAAGAATTATAAATATAACTGAATAGTATAAAGATAGAGGCACAAAATGAAACTTATTACAGAAGTTGTAGAAGAATGTAATGTTATTACAGATCTCAATGAAGAAACTGGCGAAAAGTCGTACTTCATTGAAGGTATCTTCATGCAAGGAGATATCAAGAATCGTAACGGGCGCATTTATCCTTCTGCGGTTCTAGAAAAAGAAATGAATCGTTATAATAAAGATTTCATTGGTACTAAAAGAGCACTTGGTGAGTTGGGACACCCCGATGGACCAGCTATTAACGGAGATAGAGTATCACACCTTATCACCGAAATGTCAAAAGATGGCTCTAATTTTACCGGCAAAGCAAAGATTTTAGGTACTCCGATGGGTAACATCGTCAAAACATTAATGGACGAAGGTGTTCTTATTGGTGTATCTACAAGAGGACTTGGTTCTGTTAAGCAAGGCAAAGACGGAATCATGGAAGTACAAAACGATTTCCATTTAGCTACTGTTGATATTGTAACAGATCCATCTGGACCGAATTGTTTCGTAAATGGCATTATGGAAAATGCGGAATATTTCTACGATATTGCTTCAGGTAACTGGCTTCCTCAGGACGTTTCGGTTGAAGAAGTAATTGAAGAAATCCAGCAAACAGTAGAGAAAGAAGTTAGAAGAACAGTTCGTCGAGTAGATGAAAGCACAGCCGCTGCGTTATTCGAGCGATTTGTGTCTGGTCTTAGAAAATAACTTTTTAATAAATAGTAAACATATAGAATAACCAATTAAGTTAAAAGGAGTAGAACATATGTCAAATGAGTTAGACGAAAAGTTCGTTGAGAAATCTGGTGGCGACGTTGTTCCTGCAGCAGAAGTGCAGGATACCGTATCTCCAGAAGGCGGCGAAATCAAGAAGAAAAAGGCAGATGTCAAAAAATCAGTAGATCCAAAAGCTGACAAAGTAGACAAAGTCACTCCAGGCCAAGGCGCTGTTGCAGAAGAAGCTGAAGAAGCTGATGCTGAAGCGGTTGTTGAAGAAGTAGTTGAAATTGAGGAATCAATCCAAGCTATGTTCGAAGGCGTGGACCTCTCAGAAGAATTCAAATCAAAAGTAACATTAGTCTTTGAAGCAGCTGTTCATGAAGCAGCAACTGCAAAAGCTGAAGTTGTAATTGCAGAGAAAACTGAAGCTCTAGAAGTAGAGATGAAAGAATCAGTAGATACTGCAGTTGAAAAAATCGTTGAAAATCTTGATTCTTATCTCGACTACGTAGTAGAAGAGTGGATGAAAGAGAACGAGCTTGCTATTGAAACCGGCGTTAAGGTAGAAATGGCAGAGTCATTAATGACTGGTCTTAAAGGATTATTCGAAGAGCACAACATCGAAGTCGATGATGAAACTATCGACGTAGTTGCTGGCTTGGAAGAAGAAGTTCAAGAACTTAAGACTACTGCTAATGAAAAGATCAGTGAAAACGTTGAACTACATAAGCAGATTGCATCACTTAATGCAGATAGAGTATTTGACGAAATGACCGAAGACTTGACTATCACCCAGCGTGAGAGACTTAAAGTTCTTTCTGAGAAACTCGACGTACAAGATATTGCGGAATACAAAACCGATCTTTCAACACTTAAGGAATCTTTCTTTGCTAAGAAAGCTACTGTAGTTGAGGAAGTTGAGGAAGAGCAAGAAATCATTACTGAAGAAACAGCGGTTAAGAGACCAGTCTCTGATCACTCTTCAATTAATGCTCTCGTTGAGTCTCTAAACGCAAGAAACAAATAACCCAAAACAATAATATTATAAATAGATCCAGATAGAACTTATTTAAACAAGGAGATAGACAATTATGGCACAGTCAAACTATCAAGCTCTTGTGGAGAAGTGGGGCCCCATTTTGGAGCACGACTCTTTTTCACCAATTGCAGATCAACACAAGAAATCTGTCACTGCGACAATTCTTGAAAACACAGAAAAGGCTCTCGTAGAATCAGGTGATATCTCTGCTTCTATGACTGGTCTTCTTAGCGAAACTACAGTAACAGGCGATGGCGGCTTCGGTTCAGCTTCAACTGCTGCTGGTCCAACTGCTGGTTACGATCCAGTATTAATCTCATTAGTACGTCGTGCAATGCCTAATCTTATGGCATACGACATTGCTGGTGTACAGCCAATGACAGGTCCAACAGGACTTATCTTTGCAATGCGTTCAACTTACACTAACCAAGCTGGCGGCGAAGCTTTCTACAACGAAGCTGATACTGACTTCTCTGGTACAGGTGCTCATAGCGCGAAACTAGGCGAAGGTTCAGAAACTACTGGTGTAGGCCTTGACACTGACGATGCTGAAGCATTGGGAACTCTCCCAATCGTAGGCGGAACCGGTGCTGCTGGTGACCCAGTTGCTCCAACTACTTCATTCGGCGAAATGGCCTTCTCAATCGAGAAAGTTACGGTTGCTGCGAAGTCAAGAGCTCTGAAAGCTGAATACACTACTGAGCTTGCTCAGGACCTTAAAGCAGTTCACGGCTTAGATGCTGAAACTGAATTAGCCAACATTCTCCAGTCTGAAATCTTAGTTGAGATCAACAGAGAATTGGTTCGTACAATCTACTCAAATGCTGTTGCTGGTGCAACTGCTACCGCCGCTCCGGGTACATTCGACTTAGACGTTGATGCAAACGGTCGTTGGTCAGTAGAGAAGTTCAAAGGTTTAATGTTCCAAATCGAGCAAGAAGCTAACGCTATTGCAAAAGGAACCAGACGTGGTAAAGGTAACATCGTAATTTGTTCTTCAGACGTAGCTTCTGCATTGCAAATGGCCGGTGTACTTGATTACACTCCTGCTCTTAACAGCAACGCTCTTTCAGTAGATGATACTGGTAATACTTTTGCTGGTGTACTTAACGGTCGCTACAAAGTATATATCGATCCATATGCTGGTGCAAACTACCTAGTTGTAGGCTATAAAGGTTCTTCATCTTTCGATGCTGGTATCTTCTATTGCCCATACGTTCCATTACAAATGGTTCGTGCAGTTGGTGAGAATAGCTTCCAACCGAAAATTGGTTTCAAAACCCGTTACGGTATGGTCTCTAACCCATATGCTAAAGGAATCACACAAGGTTCTGGTGCATTGGATGCCAACAGCAACGTATACTACCGTAGAGTTGCTATCGCAAACCTTTTCTAGGATTTGTAGATATAATAATAAGAAGGGTGGGTCAAACCACCCCATTATTAATAAGATTAGAGAGTTCTTTGGAACTCTCTTTTTTTATGTGTGTGATTTGTTACGCTAAGTATTCTGTCAGTCGATCGACTTTTTTACAGAAATCGTGATATGCACTAGTGACTTTATAGTGATTGTAGAATAGAGCTTTCTTTATTCTTTCCCACAAGCTTTTTTCAAGCATGGGATAACCAAACGAGAATACAATACATTCATAGTGCTGATAGTTACGACACGTTTGAATATTCCAAAATTTAGTTAGCTCTCCGTCCGTATATGGCTTTTCTCGTTTTTCCATTTGAGATGAATTTTCATAATTATCATCGTCATATACAATGTGTAAAGTAATGCCACCTTCAGACCACCAAGGTACTTCCTTGCGAGGTCTCTCAACAGTGTTAATAACATTATCATACCAATAGATATCACACCTCAGATCCCTCATCTCACGCATGAATTGGCCTTTTTGCTCTTTAGTGTTGAATACTATACCAATATATCGATGCTTAGAATCATCATGACCTTGACAACTAGTGAACGTTAGATAACCTTTTTTCTGTAAAGCAAGGACTGCGTCTTTAACTCCTGGCTCAAGGTTCTTTTCCATAATATCAGAATACTGACTTACGAAAGAAGATACATATTTTCCAAACTCGTCTTTATACACATACGTACGACCATTGTCGAAATGCTCATTGCCCTTAACGAACATAGCATAATGGTGACGATCTTCGGGAGTATTTAAAGCTGGTAAGGTTTCTTCTTGAACGTATTGTTGTTCGTATTGAACACGATATTCGTATTGAGATTTCATCTGAGCTCCATGAATAAAAAAAGGAGAGCCTAAGCCCTCCTTCTATTTATCACCTATAGACTATTAATCTACTTGCTGCTCGATTCCTTTTACAGGCTCTAATACTGCTTCTGCAAATTGCATAAACTCTTCACTCTTAGCTGCTTCTTGAGCTAAGTTAGAAGCATGATAGATACGTGCTAGTTTATTGAAATCTTTCTTTGGGACCAAACAATCTTCGAGAATTTTCTCAGCAATTGCTTTCATATGGTCTTTTTCAGCTTCAATTCTTACCATCGAGTTAGACATTTCCTTCAAAGCATTTTGAATTTGTGTTCTATTCTTTTCGGTAATAATTGTTGGTAGTGTTTCGTCACTCATAATATAACTCCAGTTAGGTTGTACTTGCGATTAAATTAATTAAAGCCATAGCACCAAACATAAACGCAAGTACGACAAATTGTACTATTGAGGCATAAGCTGCCTGTCTGATTGGATGCATTTCAGCCAGTTTTTCTAAAACAGATTCGTTTTCTATATCCTTATTCATATATCTCCCTAGTTAATGACACAAATCTTCATACATGCCAGAATACTTACGGTGATGGCTCTGATCTCCATCATGTATTTTAATGTTATAGTTCCCCAGCTTCTCTAAGTTGGGCCCTGATTTTCGTTGCCGAAATTTCGTGAATGTCTGACCCAAGGTCATGTTCTGTAAATGTGTAGCCGACACCGCGACCATAGCTGATATCCACAATATTAGGAACGCAGATAATAATATATTCATATCCATTTTCATATCCTTCTTTTCGTAATCCATTCTCGATTGCTTCAACTACTTGAATCTCGCCAAACGGATTATCATCTTGTGTTTGGGTTCTTCCGCCACCGGCATCTTTGTCAACTATACCGCCTACGTCTCGAACCATTATAGCAACTTGTCCAGTGACTTCTAAGGCACGTTTGAACAGTGCTGTATGGCCATCATGCCAAGGTTGCCAACGCCCGAGCATTTGAGCTGTGGGCTTCTGATAATCAAAAAACTCTTTTTCTATCATTTTATCTCCTATTTAAACCAATTCTAATATACTTATACCACAATCTTTCATGGCCGTAGTACAAAACAAATTTAATAACGAGATCTGCTAGAAATACCATGCCAACCGCTTTCGGTGGTAAGCCAAAATACCAAGCAATAATTGCTGTGGTTATACTAGCTATTATACGCCATGTTACGGCTTTTGTCAAATGTCGAATCTTACTTACTGACTCTGTCATTTTTCAATGTTCAAAGTAAACGCAAGCTGCGGGTTTCGCTTCATGAACGTGGCGACAACTAGCATTAAAGTTGAGGGTGTATCTTCAAACCATTCGGATACATGATAATCAACTTTTTCTGGTGGCACAAACATTTTATTTGTATCTTCAAATCGGCCTTCTTCTATCGTATCCATCCAAACAGTAAAGTCTGGATCAAAGGCTTCTCGAGCTGCTTCAGTAGGACATACAAAATCAGTAACAACAATCTTACCTGCTAATGCTGCACCATCACTTAAGTGGCGCATACGATTTGCTTGTCTCATACGACCTTCAGGACTAAAGTCCCAATCATCGTAATGCTTACGAACTTGATCTGCATTAATATGAACTGCATCAAGAAGTCCAGCCAGTGGTTTTGCTAAAGTAGTTTTCCCACTACCTGGCAAACCAAAAATCAATATTTTCACTCAACATTCTCCTTTATAAGTTGGTGTAAAAAAGGGAGCCCGAAGGCTCCCAATAGAGGGGGAATTAAGCAGCTTCTGCCATCTCAATTGCAATGTCCAATGCTTTAACTTTACGATTTGCATTGCCACCAAACCATGCTGACGCCATACGAGTATCCGCTGAACGACATAGCTTGTGATCTGCCATGTATGTTACTGCGTTGTATGCATTCCACCATGAGCCTGGACGGAAGTGATCACCTGGTTGGTTCTCAACATATTGCATGGCTTGCTCAGCAGTTCGTGATAATGTCTTATCTTCACGAGAAGACTCACCAAAGACTTTAGCCATGAAACGTTCAAGTGCTTGTTGATCCTTGTATTGCTTAGAGCCAAGGAACTCAGCAGCTTCTTTGAATTTCTCAACTTTATTGTGAGATAAACCAAGTGCTTCTTTAACAATGTCGGCATTGAATTTAGAACGGTGATTGATTCGAATCGATGGCTGATTTTTCTCGCTAAGAGCTACTGCCAAAGTATTGTTACAAACAACTCGTTCCATTACAAACTTAACATCAATTGCTTTACCGTACTGGTGTGGATTAGAGAAAAGCATATAACCTTTCACTTCATCACCATTGAACAATGAGAAGCCGTCTTTAACGTCAGCCAATGCCCATACGATTTGTCCATCTTTAAGAGATCCAGCGGTATCCATTACCATGTCGCCTGCTTTTACGAAGTCTGTAAAGAAGTCGAAAGCTTCAGAGTTTTGTACTGGATTCCAGCCTTTACCCACCTGTGTCAACACTTTAGAATCGGTAGAACGTACCAACGCTTGCTGACCTGTTGGAAGTGTGTCACCCTTGTGACGGAATAGAGTATCGATCTTTTCAACTTCCCAGTCAAGTCCTGCAGCAACCTGCATTTCTCGTGGAGTCATGTCGTCCGATACCGGAGTACCAAGGCCATGCCAAGGTAGGCCATTGGATTCGCGATATGCCATTTGGGCTACGCCATTTATCATTTCAAGTTCATGCATAATATAGTTTCCTTAGTTTTTCATTTGATAAGATAATAATATATCGTTTAAGAACGAATGTCAACTGTTTTTTTTAAAAATTTGCAGGTTGACTCATAGGATCTTCAGCATCTAAGATGTCGAATAGATCCATTTTTAACTCTGCAAGAGCTCGTTTTACGGCTGGACTGAAAGTGTAAGAAGCAATGCTTTCAACTGAGGCAATCGCACCTTGTGCTTCACTAATCGCGTCCATCTTTTCTTTAACATTTTCAATTTTCATAACTAATCCTTTTATCAATTTACTGTACCATTATATTCGGTTTAAGAACAAATGTCAACTGTTTTTTTGATTTTATTTGAAGTTTTTTGTTAAGCAGCTCGCTGCAAGTAAGTTGCTAAGACTTGGAATCCTGTACCGTCGTAGAGTTTGTTAACGAGCCATTGAGTTCCATCCCACAAGTAAAGATATTCGGCACCCCAGTTGTCGGCCTTCTCATATGCATCTTTACTGCCGAAGAAATCAGCTGGATCGTCATTTACTGCACTTTCTTTAGACTCAGAGTATGAGTCACTTAAAGATGAAAGATAACCGCCTTTAGCAACCATGTTAGCTTCAGCATCAGAGTTATAAGAGTCTAACAACGTAGCTCCAACTCCTTCTAAATAACCATCATAGTGACAATAGCTTGCAGTAACAGTACCATTATCGTTTAAAGTTCCAATCATTGAACGTGTACCCATAACAAATTTCCTTCTTTATTTGATTTGATATAGTAATTATATTCGGTTTAAGAACAAATGTCAACTGTTTTTTTCATTTTATTTGATAAAAATTCAAATTTATTTGGGATATCTAGATCAGGAATTGGATCAAATCCCCAGTGGAGTAGAGCCTGTCGCTGTTTTAAGCGCTTAGAAAGATCGCCATTTCCGTTCTTTTTTACTTGAGCTCCATGCCTTGCTCCGAAGGACCGCCAGCGTTTAATCTGGTGAGCATCTAGAGCTTCGATTCTACGACCTTGATAGTATCGTAGGTACCACTGGAACCATCCCATCGGGTCTTCTGGAGTGATCCAGCCACGCTCTTGCCACACCTCTAGAGGCTGTGAAGCACCCTCCATAAACAAGTTTGTTTTAGTGATTATAGGCTTGCGATCGAAATCAGGATTAGTATCCAGATAATATGAACCATCAAAGATGCCCAGTTCGAGCATCTCATATGGTGTGAAGGTAGGATTAAACTCCATTTGTTACACTGTATCCAAGAGTAAGCTCAACCCATTGTTTGCCGAGATCTTCAGCAAATGCTACAATTAGGTTCTCACGTGGATCAGTGTCCATATATTGTATATGATCAGAAAGAGCCATATCGTCAGCTTTACGGAAGTACTCTACAGCTTTTCTAAAGTCGGCTTGATCGTCGACATACAGCTCTTTAAGGTTTTCACTAGCTCGTTCGATATACCCGTCATATGATTTGATGAGAGTTTCAACGTGTGAAAGTTTTGCGTTGGTCCAAAATTCTTGAGTTGTCATATAAAGCTCCATTAATTTATAGTACTATTATACATCATTTGAAAACGAATGTCAACAGTTATTTAGATCAAAAAGTTATAAGAACTTCAATCTTTAGAACTTTTAGTTATATGGCTTATTTAGTGAACGATCTCAGATTGCATTGGTAAACAGTCAATCAAATCCCATGCGTATTTTCCATAGCCAGATTTAACGATGTTTACGACGTCAGCATAAGGACCTTTTGAATTATCAAAGACTGGAGCGATAAATGCTTTTGGGCACCTTCGTTTTAGATATATTCTCCAGTATTCTTCAGCATCTTCCTTATCAAAAAAGCCAACTGCTTTCGTAATTTCAAATGGATTGTGAGTAGAGAACAGAGCAACCAAGCGCTTGTCCGTTGGGTCTTGATCCATGAACGTCATATCCTCGTTTTTTGCAGTGCCTAAGAATATTCCTTCTTCTGGATCTATAATAATAAACTTTTCTTGATAGTCATCATTCACCATGTTTCACCAGCTCTACTTCTCCATTTTCATCTAGTCTGGTTTTTACGTATCCATCTTCAATAAGACGATCAATTGTGGCTTCAATAAGTTTGTTAATGTCTTGGCGAACTACGTTGGATTGCATCCATTTTCCCACGTAAGTAAAGATAACTGCCGTAGCTAATAACCATAATTCTGTGTTCATGCTACTTGCTCTCCTTGATAACCTTCCCACCACGACGGTGCCGGTCTACCTTTAACCCACTTTGCAAAATACTTTGATTCGTGGTAGTAGTTACGATATGCTTTTACTGCGTCACCTTTAACGATGCATTGCGGATATTGCGCCATTGCTTGAGCAAATTCAGTTAAGCCAATATCAGGCATATTTGCTGGACACTCTTTAAGGAAGTCCTTAAGCTTTTGATATGTTAGGTGTTGCTTATTGAAACGATACTCAAACTCACTGCAGAGTGCTAGAAAGTGCTCATAGTGCCAATCATAATTAGCCTTAGAAGCCATAGTCCAAACAGTACAAGGGTGACCAGCATGTACGGATTTGTACATGATTGCTTCCTTAGCAGAATCTGGGAGCAAGTAATGTTTAACCATTCGCTTACCAGATTTAGAAGGTGCTTGGTACTCTTTACCATCAAGAATACGATGGGCCGTGGAAAGCATTTGAGCTGACTCTACGATCATTTTTGGAATGTGTTTGTCGCACATCATTTTTGCTGATTCGACAGGACATTCGGATAATACAAATACGTTCATTACTTCACCCAGTGGTGGTTGTATTTTGAAGGAAGATTTTCACAACTATATGAATCGCCTTCTTCATAATTAGATACTGAAACACATTCATTAGCTGAATAACTAACGTAAACATCTGGTAGCATTAGAGTATCCATAGAAACCTTTGCTGCAAACGCTGCACCAGCGATAACGAGGAACCAAAGAACAATACTAGATTTGTATATGTTTTGCATGAGCTTTTCCTTTATTTTAATTTATATATAAATTCTAATTCATTTAAAAATGAATGTCAACTGTTATTTTCAATTAAATTGTTTGTTTCAGGATATACGTCGAGAGGGCAATCTTTTTCTTGTTCAAACTTGTTAGCCCAATCAAGATCAGTCATTGGTTCAGAAGAACCATCGTTGGCCATGCCATCAAATTCCTGTTCAACAGCATCGCCTTTATTTTTTTCATTATCCATAATAGAATCCTTTCTTATTTTGATAGGTAAGCATCGGCAGCTGAATCGAAAGCTTCAGCCAGATCAGCAAGAACAATTCCTGCTTCGTCATGTTTTAAAACATCCATGTAAACGTCAGCTTCAACAAAATTCCAGTTAATGCTATCGTCAGAATTGCGGTTTTCTTTGGAAGCTACAGCTGCTTCAAAAGACTTATTGAGTGTGGGCATCCAAACGCTACGAGATAAAATTTCCATAACCTACTCCAACTTTTATTAATTAATTTCATATAGCTATTATATTTCATTTAAAAACAAATGTCAAGGCTTTTTTTGAGTTATTTCCATATAATCTGAAAAGAGCTCTGAGTGGTGTGCATGCTCAAAGTAAACAGTATCTTCATAAACACTCGTAAACTTTGTATGCTCCCATTGATACTTTTCAAAATTTGACTTACAAAAATCTATAGCATTAGATCTCCAGTCAGAATGATGCCTAACTGGGTTTGCGTTCCCAGTAGACATCCACTTCTGTTTGTATTCAAAGATTTGAACCGGAGTCATCTTCATTATTTCTTACCTTTATATCCAAGAGCTTCCATTGCATAGACCGGAGAACCATTAGTTTCATAACCATACTTTTCAGAGTAAAATTTGTTTTTATGGTTAGACAGTTCAAGATATTTCTCAACAGTCACGTTCTTCACTAGGAAGTTAACCCACGCTTTCCAAGGCTTATAACCATACTTAAAACGAGCGATAAACTCAGGCTTTGGCAAACCAACCCAAGAAGGGTGACAGTTAGGATTAGCCACTTCCATATTAACAGACTCAGTATGCTTACCACGATACATCAAATACATACCGTCCCAAGTAAAATCGTCTTTATTAAATGCTGTCATAACAAACTCCTTAATTAATTTATATGTATATTATATTCAATCTAAGAGCGAATGTCAACTGTTTTTTTGATTTAATTTCAAGTTTTTTTAGACCATTCTGTTATATAGGACAAAGAAAACATACTAAAAGGGAATAAGACAATAAAAACAAACAATACCCAGTTCTCTGCCGCACCGTAGGTGACTCTCTGGTACGATGCGACTGCTATTACAATTGCCCATAAAACTAAAATACCAACGTTCTTAACCATCTTTATATGCCTCATGTTTGCTCATTACATCAGCTGCATCATCCACAGCCGAATATGAATGTTTAATTTCCTCAATGGTGTAAAATTCATCATCTCTGATGCTTGTCTTGTATGGCTCAGTGTCTTCTATACGTGTACACATGCATACCATATCACCTTTATTATCACGAACTACAAACATATCATACCTCTAATATTGCGGTTTTAAGAAATTCTTCGTCTAGATCAGTACCAATTATCTCAGTAAGCAAATTTGCTATTACGACATAATCTCTAGATCTAAACACGTAACACTCTCTTCCAGTATCTGGACCTTCAGCTATCTTAGCAACAGTGCAAGTGCAACCATGTTCTAAAGCTAATTCCTCGATATGAGGATCTGATGATCCATACGAAGTGGGCATAGAAACCATGTACATTACGACTGTTTCCTCCACGGCTTTTTAGCACCATCTTGTGGTCTGCCGTCTTGAGCCATTTCGCTTTTATACCCGTTGAGTATAAAGTTCAATTTGTATTGATCTATACCACGAGTAGTTTCGATAGCCTTTTTAACAGCGTTCAGTTCAAGGTCACGCTCTGGTCTGTTAGACTTTTGCTTCTCCTTGTGTACCACACCATACAGTTCGTAAAGTTTAGTCATTGATAAAGGTTTAATTAGATTGCGAGCTTCCAAAGCATAATTACGTTTTTCAGATTCTTCTTGATGTCTCCATTTACTCATAACTTGATTCCTTAATTAAGTCAATATACTGTCATTATACATCGTTTGAGATCAAATGTCAACTATACGTTATACATTTCTTTATATTTTTTTCGAACTGATAAGAAGTGTTCTAAGTAATCAAAAGTATTCACTTTAAAGACTTGTGACTCATGATCGTCAACTGCAACTAAAATGACTGCTTGTTTGATTGCAACACCAGTTCTTTCGAGAAAGGCGGCGGCATAGAAGCATGCTTGAATGAAGTAACCTTCAATCCATTCTTCTTTCTTTGGTTTACGAGAAGTTTTGAAATCGATGATGGATAGAACACCATCATATTCGGCGATACAGTCAACTTGACCTGCCGTTTTGAGTTTGTCACTGTATAGGAAAGATTCTTGCATCCATACATTATCTAAACGACCATCTATGATCTTTCTTAAATCATTAAATGTGTTGAGATTGGCAGGCATTTGTTTACCTTTCCAATCTTCTTCGTTGTTGATATAATCTTCAGCAAGTTTGTGAACTGCAGTACCACGACCAGCTGCTTGGCGAGAGATCTTATTAGCTTCTTCTTCGCCAACACGTGCTCGCCATGCCATAATACCTTCTTTTGAAAGTATTCCTAAAACTGTTGTGATTGATGGATATGCGTTACCTTCAGGAGTAAAGTATCTACGGCCTGCTTCGGTAGTCTTACGTGTTAACGTTGGTAACTCTATGCCGTGATCGACGTGGGTAAACATAATATAGCCTCATTTTTTTCATATATTACATATTATAACAAAAGAGAAACGAAATGTCAACAGTTAATTTTGTTTCATATAATGTACAATGTATAGCTTATGAAACGTTTAGTGCAATGCTTCCCACGTGAAACCAGTATACACTTCGAGCTTTTGGCTAGTAGTATTCCATATTACCATACCAGTTTGTGTCTGGAGCTGGCCTCGTTCAGTGCTGCTCAAGTTAGCAAATACTACTGGAAGATTAGATATTGTAACGCGACGAGCAAAATTACTTCCGCCGCCACCGGTAATAGTAATACCATCATCAAGATTGCCAGCGCTGTCTTCTGTCATCAGCGATATAGTTTCCCTACTTAGGTTTCCGCCAATATTAATTTCCGCAGTGGCAGCACTACCAAGCAGCCACTGCATAGTTAATTCGGCAGAGGTGTCGTTAGTTATTTTGTAACCATTCATATCTAGGTTACTTGACATCGACCCACTCAAGTGAGGAGAGAAACTAAATTCACCGTTTACTGATGAATAACTTAGTGCGCCTCCAGGAGTTGGTGCACCCGTAGAAACAGAAAGATCGGTATAAACGATTCCATTATCTGGTCCTTGGAGACCTTGCAAGCCTTGTAAACCTTGAACACCTTGAACGCCCGGATCACCAATACCAGCAATACCCTGAACTGATTCAGGACCTTGAACACCTTGAAGACCTTGAGCGCCTGTTTGACCGATACCAGTTGCTCCTTGTAAACCACCTACACCTTGTAAGCCATTTGGTCCTGGAACAGCTTCTCCTTGCAGACCTTGAACACCCGCGCCTTGTAGACCTTGAACACCCTGTGGACCAACATCTCCAACTAAACCTTGAGCGCCCGAACCTGCTGGGCCTTGTACACCAGGATCGCCTACACCAAGTAGACCTTGAATACCTTGCACGGAACCAGCTGGTCCTTGAATACCCTGATTACCTAGTGGCCCATCGCCACCTTCTGTACCCTGTGGTCCTTGTGCACCTTCAGCATCTATACCTTGAACACCCTGTGGACCAGTTCCGCCTGGACCAATTAAACCTTGTGTTCCTTGGTGGCCTTGCAATCCAAAACCTGCTGGACCAGTATCACCTTGAACACCTTGAATGCCTGTGCCGCTAGTACCTTGGTTACCCTGCAATCCAAAACCTGCCGGACCTTCTGGGCCATCACTACCTTGAACACCTTGAACTGTTGCGCCAGCTGGAGCAGACGGTCCTTGAATACCTTGAGGACCAAAATCACCTGGGTCACCAGCATTACCGTCAGCACCTTGCAAACCAGTTTGACCTTGAATGCCCTGTGATCCTGATGTACCAAAACCAATTGGTCCTTGTAATCCATCAGTACCTTGAATACCTTGTACGCCTTGGTCTCCACCGCCGCCTCCGCCACCAGCTCCAGCGGGACCTTGAACACCTTGGTTACCAGATAATCCAATACCATTTGTACCTTGAGCGCCAGTTGTTCCTTGTGGGCCTGGATCTCCACCAGAACCAACAAAGCCTTGAAGACCTTGTAGTCCACCACCGCCGCCATCGGTAATTCCGTAACCAGCTAATGTTGTTGGTGTATTTGTAATAGTAGACCAAGCTTGGTTATGAGAACTTGGTGGGAAAGATGATGGTACGCCTGTTAAGCTTGAATACGCAAAATCTTGTGATATGCCGGCAGCATTAATAGTAACACTGTCGTTTGTTGAATTTGTTGTAAGAGTAATGTTTGAACCAGCAATGAACTCTAAGGTATCTGTTGCTGTGTCGGCAGAAACACTTGCTTGCCCTGCGACTGATACAATACTGAAAGCGTTTTGGTTAACGTCACCGCCACCACCGCCTCCGCCACCCGATCCTAGGCTTCCCCAAGCACCGTTTTGATAGCCCTCAAAAGAGTTAAGACTTGTGTTGTATCTTAGGTATCCATCAATTGGTGTGCTGTCTCTATCACCAGTTGTACCTGCTGGAATTTCAATTGAACCTGTTTCGGAAGTACGCGGAGCGATCGCATCGAAATTGTCGTCCATCTCGTTATATGTGAGGGCAGATCCCTTATCACCGCGTTTAATAATTGACATTATGTCGAGTCCCCTTGATCGTTATAATATTTACCCACGTAAGAAATAAACCCAGTTGGGTAATTTGAAGGTATCTGTATATTTATATAATTTTCTTCAACATATCCTTCCAAAACATATTCGAAGCTTGGTGGATACTCTATATTTATATAACCTGCCTCTGCATAGTTCGGCATAGCATAACGATGTGAATAAGTATATGTTACTCCTTCAGCCGCAGTTACGTACCCTGGATTATCTACTACGTAATCATCTACCGTAAAATTAAATAGTTCTATTTCTGCTGGTGTAAGTAAGTAATCATCTACAGTCTCACCTTCAGGTAATGGAGAAGGTGGAGTGAAAGTATACGCTTGCGCTTGTAGATCTGCTTTAACGGCAGGATCTGTTTCTATTGCTATTTGAGCAAATAGTGCAGCGTAATTTGGTTTAGGCATTTTATCCTCCGGCTAAACACGTAAACGAGCCGGAAGCACATATATTCGGTAACCACGATCCGTGGCCTGATGTTGCGTCTAATACTCGATGCACTGGAACTCCGCCAGCAAAAACTCTTGATGAACCGGTTACTGCGATATCCCCGCATGCTGTAGCACCGCCGATTGTTACTGCAAGAGATCCGTTAACGAAAACTCTTCCTTGCGCTGACGATACATAAGGTGTTTTATGAAATGGGTTGCCGGTTGGACTAGCGTGTCCTAAATGTGAATCCATTCCTACTCGTGCCATTGGCATCATTTTACTGTCTCCTAAAAGTAAGAATGGCCCGAAGGCCATTCTCTGTTAAATTAACTAGCTAAGCCGCTATTTGAATGCGTTCCTTTGCTAATATATATTCTTTTACGAGACCCGACCGGACAATGTCTTCGGGAGTAAATTGAATAGTTTCAAAACTATCTACTTTTTGGATTACCCGTAAAAAATCTCTGAGACCGGAAACTTCTGCTCGATTCCTCGATGTCGCTAAGTCATCTTGCCTTGTGTCTCCGCAGAATACAATCTTGGACGATTCTCCTACTCGTGTGATAATTGTATCTAATTCGTGGTACGTCATAGATTGACATTCGTCAACAATAATAATTGAATTATCGAATGTTAAACCTCTGACAAATGAGGATGTCATAAACTTGACCATGCCTTTTTGCTTTAAGATTTGATATGCATCTCCACGACCGAATAAGTCGTTGACGATATCTGAATAAGGTACTGAATAAAGTGCCTCTTTTTGCTCTTTGCTTCCTGGCATGAAGCCTTGTTCGCGTGTCTGAACTGCAGATCTAACTACGATGATTTGTTCATATCCTCCTTTCTTAAGTACGTCGTTTAGTGCTAAATACATAGCACACATCGTTTTTCCTGTACCTGCTGTTCCGATGGCCGCGATGTTGTTACCCTGTTGATAAGATTTAAACATATCCTCTTGAGTTGGTGTTAATGGTGTTATGTGTCTCATACCAAAGTTTTGATTTAAGATTCCTACCATATGCTCCTGATCTCGTTGTTGACGTTGTTTTTCTCTTCTGGATAATCTTCGCTGTTTAGCTGCCATTGAACTCTCCTAGTTGTTTGTAGGATAAACTTTCAAATCGATCATTACCAAGTATTAATGTTATCCTTTTTATGGTGGTGTTTTACGTTTTTGAGAACATCACGAAAGCCGTCATCAGGCTTGATTAGCCCAAGACGGTGCGCATCTCCAATTGACGGAGCGCGTACAATTCTTTGTTGTAAATGGGGGTTGTCGAGCTTGAACTGATCTAGCTCTGCGATCTTCATGGTGATTTCCATGAATTCTTCTGGTTCTTTTGTTGTGTCTGCAAATGTATATATTGGCATACATTCTCCTATTCTATAATATAAAAAAAGCCAACTAGATAATACATAGTCGGCTCAAACGTTTGTTAGTGATAGACTGTATTATATGATTATATTTATAATCGTAATACACTCAAGAGGGCATTATCCAACAATTATTTCATATATTTCTTTCCAGTTCGTGACCCGCTGAGCCTTACCTGAATAGTCTTTATTGAACGTATGTCCCATTAAAATAGACTCTAATCCGAGCTCTACACCAAGGTCTGCATTTTCTGGCTTATCTTCAATCCACCAACATTCTGTTCCACGGTATTGTTCCAAAGCTTCGTCTTTATCAGCACCAGTATCTAAGTAAACAAACGTATCAAATACGCTTGGTCCAAACATTTCAATTAGATTCTTTGTTCTTAGATGTTGTGCATAGTAATCATTGCTTAGAGAACTAATCACTCTGAAGACATATCCGTGCTCTTCATGAAGCTTTTTCATATACTTAATAGTATCACGTAGAGGAGGTAGGCAACGTATCCAAGCAGACTCGTTGAACATACGAACTAAACGTTCTTTTTCAACATGATCTAATCCATAACGCTTGGTAACGTCGTATTCTTTTTCAGCGCCAGGCACTGTTTCGTAACCGTGTTTATCCATCCATTGTGTGAAGGAAAATAGCCAATCGAGTAGTACTCCATCGACGTCGGTTAATATTACTTTTTCACTTAAACTCATATTCATACTTTCTTTGTTATTTAATTTAATACTATTATAACAAAAAAGGGGCTGAATGTCAACCCCTTTTTCACTTTAATTTAAACTAAATTTATGATGAGAACTTAAACTTAGCTTGTTGAGCAGAACACTTGTAACGCTTACCGGTTGTTCCACATGTGTATTGGTAAGGATAAGCTTTAGCTCTTGTATTGTAACCAGTAAGTTGGTCACCATTAGAGTTGGTCATTGCTAGACCAGCTTGTTTAGCCATCATTTCTAAAATGCTATCAGATCGTGTAGTAGCACCTTTGATCTTAGCTTCAACCTTGATAGTAACCTCAGCTTCAGAGAATCTCATGTTACCAACATTGATATCTAAGTTTGTTTTAACAGCATACTTGTTCATTACTTCTTGCATTTCTGAACGAAGGGCGTTAAGAGTAGCTTTGTCAAATTTAGCGAATTTAGTCATAATATAGTTCCTTGTTTAATCAATTTATATATGTATTATAAGCTATTTTGAACCGTTTGTCAACTGTTTTTTTCATTTAATTTCAAATTAATTTCAAAAAACTAGCTTATTTCCTCATTTGTTAGATACATTATAAGTCATTTGAAAGGAAATGTCAAGGCTTTTTTTCATTTAATTACAAATTATTTGCCTTTTTTGGGCTTTCTTTTGATATTATTGTCAGAGTCGTACCATCGATCTGAGAACTTCTGCCTACGGGCCTCTTTTACAGCCCGTTGCTTACCACCTTTGTTTTTACCTTTGGTCTTGTAATCGTCGTCAGTACCCCACTCATCATCTTCCCAAGCGTCGCGGAATTTCTTGATGCGCTTCTTACTCATGTTGATTTACCCTTATATCATTCTTTTATTAAGTTTGGAAATGCTTCTGTTATAACTTTCTTAGATAACCCTTTAAATGGCTTCTTAGATATCATCTGAACCAGCGTTTTAGCATCGTCATTGTCTACATCTTCTAATAAACTAATGAATAGCTGCTCACGCTTAATTTGCTTCAAATTATCATATCCGCCACCTTCAACAAAAATTCTTAGACGACGAGCCTCTGAATATAACAGTGCTTTTGCTTCGTCTTCATATTCATTTTCATTCCACGGTGGTGGAGTATCAGGTACTAAGAATTTAATATTACTGTCATATGTATAAGATATGATAGTTCTCAAAGGCTGATTGTCATGCTTTTGAAGGAATGCTACCTTCGCCTTAGCTGATTTCTCTGCACCTGCTCCAGCGAGTATTTCGCTGATTGATATTCGTACCGCCATGTTAAAAGTCCTGTATGTCTGTGATCAAGTGCTTTAATTTCTTTTCTACAAAGAAGTTGAATAGGCGTTCCCTGCCAACACTTGATTCTTTATTATATGATTCAAGAACTAAATCTTGATACTTTTGTGGAATCTGAGAAAGGTCGATCATCATTTTATTACGATGGAATCGACGAAGAGTTTCTTCATCCATAACCTCTGGGCCTTGTGAATAAAGTGCTAGACGCTTTTTAGTCATAGGACTTTGACGTTCACCAACAGCCAAGCAATTATCTGGGGATAAGATGTTTGGAACACCATCACCGGTATCACCCTTTAGAATATGCTCATTGAGATAGTTAACGGGCTGATCATTACGAATCCAGCGTTTGCGGATAGGATCATACTGATCGACGTTAGCATATTTTTGCAACTGGATAAAATCCTTATCAGCTGAAAGAATCAAGAACTTTTCAGAACCAATGTTCAATTCAGATCCATATTCATTAATAACTGCACCGATAATATCGTCAGCTTCACAATGTTCAATATGGATTACTTTATAAGGAAAGTACTCATCCATTTCAGAACGCACGTTATTCATAATTTGAAATAGTGCATTCCAATCCATGCCTGATTTATCCCTACCAGCTTTACGATTTGCCTTGTAGTAAGGATATGCCTCTTTGCGCCACGTATTTTTACCGTCGCAACAAACTACGATTTCACCATACTCTTCTGAGAATTTTTTGCGGTTTGATCGTATTGAGTTTAAAAACATGTGGCGAATGATTGATTCATCTGCTGCCACATCCGTGTGGTTACCAATACTTGCAAATAAAGACGCAAGGATAACCTGATTGTAGTCTACTAATATAGCCATAATATTTTCCGTTTCATTTAATCTTCATAGATCATAATAACCTATGTAGATCCAATTGTCAACCTTTTATTTGGTGGCAGCTTTTTCTCTAAGGATTTTAGTCCATAGATTAGAAAAGCTGTCAATGTCATTGGCTACAAGTCCAAATTTATCTGATCTTGTAAACCGGTTAAAGAATTGAGGATCGTTCTTTTGAGCTTCCAACACACTCTTAGTAACTGCATATGCAATCGATGCGTGTTTAGTTGGATCTTCGGTATAGTCATACATAACTGTAGCACTTGCCGCTGTTTCGGCCAAAGCACCATAGTTTGGATGAATACAAATCAATCCAGATCGAATTGCTTCAATAAGAGCAATACACGACGTTTCTTTCCAAACATTGGGATATAAGAAAATGTGTGATCTATCTAATGCTTCGAGTACTTCTTTATTAGAAACATTACCATGATTTGTCATTTTTGGATGATCTTCGATTTGTTTAAAGATCTTAGCATATGGTTCATCTCTTTGAGGCCAACCATAAATGCCGAAAGAAGAATAAACATCAAGATGAATGTTATCATATTCTTTTGATAAAGCATCAAATGCTGGTATCAATAGCTCTAAACCACGGTGTGGAGTAGTATGATAAACGAATCGAATTGTTTGTGTATTCTTTTCTTCTGCTTCATACCGTTTTTCAATAGCATTAGGAATAACTGAACACTTTGAATACGGAATGCCAAAATAAGCAATGTATTGATCACGCTGCCATGAGGTCACAAAAACAAAGTGATCGAACTTAGTCCAACCATTATCAACTAAGATTTTGTTTTCAGGATCTTCGGCTAGGTCGTGACAGTACAAAATGTTTTTCACATCTTCAGGAATATCCCTAGGACGTGAAAAGTGGATTGCATAACCTTGTAATAATTCAGGTTGAACAGTATCGAGAAGACGCTTGCGCATCATCTCGGTACCACCTTTTGAATTTTTAGACAGCTCGGTTTCTACAACCTCACCTTTGTAAATCATACTCATTGCTTACCCCGCTTGAAAAGCTTTGATAGAGTCCCAACGGAATGATCGCCAACCAGCGTTATCAACATCATAAACCGCCAAAACATTTGGATTAGGTTTCTTAGGTGCCGGTGGTGTTTCACCTTCGGCAAGTACTTTTTCTACTACAGCGGGTAATAGTTCAGCCTTGAGAGTGGCCGCCATTACACGTTCATCACCATTTACTTTTGTAAACGTAACTGAACATACACCTGCGTGTAGTGCGCTTTGAATTTCTTCTTTCTTTAATTGCATATTATTGCTCCTTATCACATTGATATTTATTTCATTTTCAAAAATTTCTTTGAGAGCTCCATTGAAGTCCTCTACAGTAGAATTGTTGTGGATTCTATATGATTGTACATCAAACTTGTGCGGAAGTACATACTTTTTTTCAATACTTGTTGCATGATTAAGTACGTATTCCTTTGTAATATTTCCATCGAAATATCTACGTGAGTCTGATGAGAAATCATGTCCTTCACGAGTAAGTTGAACTAAGCGGAAATTTTCTTTACCAACCTTTTCAACTACTGGCAACAACTCATCGATAAAGCCGCCATCAGAGATAGCATAATCTTTTGTAAGATCGATCTCATCAGCAACGAGTTTACCAAAATAGTCTAAACCCATACGAGGTTTAATTACTTTTTCTGATACATATATCATTGCTTCACGGCATGACATATGCCCTAAGTCTTGACAGCGTACTTCTTTTAAATCACGATTTTCGTAACGATCCATAAACCATTCTTTATCTACATTAAAGTATTTGATGGTTTCTTCATATAGACGATACTTAAAAGAAAGGTGTTTATATCCTTTAGCTTTAAAGAAATCTGCTGCGTGGTCTTTACCACATGCTGGAGGGCCATTAAAAAGTATTATCAAGTCTATCCTCCAAACTTATCATTAACAATTGCTTGTAGTTCAGACGAGAACGCATCTTTTAATTCTTTATCAGTAATACCAACCATGATGAAATCACGATCTTGAGAATTTAAATAGGGCATAGCATCAGTAATAGAAACTGCACCAGTTTCATACAAAGCTAGATCGCGGGGTTTTACAGTGATCGTTCTTGTGCGGGTTTTGCCGGTAAGAACGCTTTTTCGAGTCACATCCATAATATTCTCCATTGAAAGATAATTGGTATATTATCTAATATAACACAGCTTTAAACAAATGTCAACTGTTTTTTAAGCTTTTTACATGATTCCTATGTATCTTACATTGGATAATTCCGTTATAAAAATCATCTCTTAATAGTACATCATGTTCAAATTGGTACTTGGCTTCTAGATAACCAAGTTCACCTTTACTTTTACATAAGGTTAAGATCTCTCTATGAAAGTTATCTGCACCTTTTTCTTCTACCATCAATTTAACTTCTTCAGAAGAACCGTAGTACTTTTGCCAATCGGTTTCTTTTACTACAGTTCTTCGTCTTTTCTTGCCTTTGAGAGGTGGAAGCTTTCGCTTTGAAGTAAGTAACTTTTTACCAACGTATTTCATACCGTTTGATTTGTCGGTAATCAAGTACACAAAGCCTACCCATTCTTCAATCATTTCAGAGGTGAACTCTTCACCCTTATACAGCCACATAATAACTCCATAGTTAATTCATATAGAGTTATTTATAGTCAATAGCCACCGGTCTTGAACCACCCTTTTCCTTTAAGTGCAAAGCCTCCATCGCCAGCTTTAATTACTTTTTTCAATTCATCTTTTGCTTTACATTCAGGACAGTCAGTAAGTGCATCATCAACTATCCTTTGAACGATATCAAATTCATGTCCGCATTTTTTACATTCATATGAATATGTTGGCATGGTTCTCCTACGACAATACGTCTACAATTACTTGAGCAATTTCTCTAAATCGCTTTTCATCAAAGCCACGCGTTGTTTCAGCAGCCGTACCAATACGAATACCACTTGTTTCCATGAATGGACGAGGATCATTTGGAATACCATTTTTGTTAACAGTAATTCCAGCATGTTCAAGTCTATCAGCAGCTTCTCTACCAGAATATTTGCTTTCACTTAAATCCATTAGAATAATATGAGAATCAGTTCCACCTGTTTGTACTGGGAAACCTTTTTCTTCAAATACTTCACACATTGCTTTAGCATTTGCGATAACTTGATCGGCGTATTGAGCAAATTCATTAGTAGATGCTTCAATAAAACACTGAGCTTTTGCTGCAATGATATGCATCAATGGACCACCTTGCGTTCCTGGGAATATAGCACTATTAATCTTTCGTGTATAGTCTGGGTTATTCCATAAGATAATTCCACCACGAGGACCACGAAGTGTTTTATGAGTGGTAGATGTTACTACATCAGCAAAAGGTACTGGATTATAGTAACTTAAGCCTGCAACTAGACCAGAGTAGTGAGCCATATCTACAAGTAACAATGCTCCTACTTCATCAGCTATTTCCCTAAACATTTTCCAATCAATTTGACGAGGATATGCGCTTGCACCAGCAACAATCATCTGTGGTTCCAATTCAAGTGCTTGTTCACGAATAGCTTTGTAATCTAATAAACCCTCTTCGTTAACACCGTAAGTATGTGAACTAAACCAAGATCCCGATACGTTGACTTTAGCTCCATGCGATAAGTGACCGCCACTCGCAAGATCCATACCTAGAACGGTATCACCTGGTTTTAGAAAAGCTTTAAATACAGCAAGGTTAGCGTTAGCTCCTGAGTGTGGCTGTACATTTGCAAACTTAGCACCAAACAACTTTGTAACGGTATCAATTGCAAGTTGTTCTACATCATCACAGTTATCACATCCATTATAATATCTTTTTGCTGGATAACCTTCAGCATACTTGTTAGTAAATATACTACCTGATAACTCCATTACTGCATCACTTGCATAGTTTTCACTTGCAATCAGTTCTACTGTTTCTTCTTGCCTTTTTTCTTCAGCGTTGAGAATGTCTCTAATTCTTTGGTCCATTTTTTTATTAATCCTCTCGTTGTCCTATACCCCAATCGATAACAACTGGGAACCTTGGTATGCCATCAGGCGTTAGTTGGAAGTATCTCAGTGTAGCCCAATCAGGCGATACTCCAGATTCGAATAATGCAGCCAATACTGTTTGATTGCCTCTTACACCAGCTCCGAACTCTTGGCCATTGATTTGTAATACAAATCGTTTGACGTGACCTGCCCAATTGCCTTTTCCTTCTTCTACTCTAAGAACGTTAAATTCTTCAGTAATAAATTCTTTTCGTTTTAATAACGATTTTGATCTTTTATTTTGTTGGTATGGATCATTTGTACGAATCATTTGACCTTCATAGCCATCTTCAGTATATTCACCATATAACTGATCCATATCTTCTTGATTAGAAATAGAACGAGTAGATACGGTTTTAACTGATTCGTATTCAGATAGTTTACTTAAAACAGTAATACGCTTTTTAAATGATGCCGTTGGAGTAATCAAATCATACACGTGATACTCTACTAAACCCGCAGCTTCAGCAATATCTTCGGGTGTTGGTTTAGTTTTACGAACTAAAGAAGTAATCTTATTAAAATTATCTTTAAGATCATGATTATATAACTCACCATCGAGAATAGCATCTGGATTTTCTTCAAAGTATGGCTTTAAGCTTTCAAAAATATGTGGTACACCAATTATTTCTTTACCTGCACGAGACCACAATCCATTAGCACGAGCAATACAACGAATGCCATCTAGTTTAGGTTGAGAAAAGTATTCATTGTTATCCCAATCAAACTTAGCGTCTTCATATTTTGCTGCTAACATTGGTTTAATCTTATCAAAAGAATCAATGTCTTGCTTCAATCTAAAGTAACCACGTTCAAGTCTCTTCTTAAAATCGGCAAGCATTTCTTGTTCAGCTTGACCTTGCAAAGATGTCTCGTTAGCTTTACCAACATTCTTTTGTTCTACGATTTTCCAACCAGACTCGACTTGTTTGCCTTCCTCTAAACCAGAAACTGTACGCCAATAATAACTACCATTCTCTTCACTTACTTCACCACGCCACATTCTAACTTGACCTTTAGAGTCTCGTTTATATAGTGGAGCTGTACCTGCAATAATATTATTCATTATCTTCTCATCCTAGCTATGTCTTTAGCTTGTTCTGTTCCTCGCATGACTGGAACTGCGTTTGATTTGTGCATTTGTCCGATCCCGACAATGAGATCTCCGGTATATTGTTGCGGCTCTCGCTTTCGTCCTGAGTCTGGAATTGAACCCGTCGCCTTGCTGATTGGCGCGCTTGGATAATTCGGCGATTTGCGTTGGTACGATTCCTCTGGGACATAGGGCTTAAATTCCTTTTTATTTTTGGGTTTAGTTTCGCCGAAGACGTATGCTTGATACTCTTCAAATGTTTTGTATTGTAAGTTATGGCAGTTAGACCTACGCATAGCTTTATTATGCTGTCGCCAGCTTACTTCCATTTCAGCAAGTTTCTTTTGAGTTAACTTACGTCTTTTCTTTTTTGAATTGCCGTGTACTTGCACGCCTTGAATCATATGCATTGTCATATGAGCACCTCACTATCATCATTATATAACTACCATTATAACAAAGGGCTGACGTAATGTCAACCCTTATTTTTACAAACTATGACCAGTTCCGGTATATCCTGTATCTTCTACATATTGTAGAAGCTCTTTATATCCACCAATGTATTGTTGATCGATAAAAATCTGTGGTACACTTTTAACCGCTACTGGAGCTCTATCCATTAATTCAGCTAAAAGGTTTTGTGCTCTGCCTACATCCTTATATTCATACGTAAGGCTTCGGTTCTCTGCAAAGGTCTTTGCTTTTGTACAAAAACCACAATTTGCTTTTCCATAAATTGTAATCATTCTTCTCTTTCCTCTTCTAATTGATATGCGCCTGCTGGTAACTTAAAAGCTTTCATCAGCGCTAACATTTGTTTTGGCGAGATAATGCAATAATCGTAATGTTCTGAGTCAAAATCGAATTGTCTTATATAAACAACTTCTTCGTGCATTATGATTTGCACATCTTCGTATTCACCGCCTGGGTCTAGTATAGTGATCGAAGTTTCGTCCCAGTCCATTTCAATTGTAAACAAATTAACTCACCATAATCCTAACATTTTACTATTACCTGCTATAATAAAAAAGCAAGTTACGATATGTACAGTCCACCAAAAAGTTCTTATCATGGCTACAAAATCGGCTTGTCTATCTGACTCACCAACCTTTTCACCCAAGCTTTGAGCCCAGATACGCCACCATTTATTTAATTTTTTTCTAATCCCATAGAGACTCATAATATTTCCCGAACAATTTGAACCCGTTAGTCATGCGTTCTTGATGTGCGTGTCGCCCTTCATCATCCGTCCATTCAAATGCACCACTTAATGGTCCATCTTTTCCTTCTATATAGTCACCGTAGTATTCTTCTTCCCAATGGTCTTTGCACTTTTGTTCAAACGCCCAGATCATTTCGCCTATTACATAATCCCAACGATCATGCCATTTAACATCAGTTTCAGCTTCTTCTAAATAACGCTTTTCTTGCTTTTTAGTAAGACGAAGTTCCTTTGGTACATCTGCATTGTCTACAAACGGAGAACCATGTTTAGTTTCTTTTAGCTGCTTTAACATTGGAAGGATAATTGGAGCAAGAGTATTATCCATGCTCCAAGTATCGTGACTGTCTATACGAATAAATTGCTTCTGTTCACGTCGATCAAACCACAATCTATTAACTATATTATATACATCTTGCCAGAATTTGTCAACTGCTTCATAGTAATAATCTTCGAAATCACCTTTATCAGGCCACTCAAACATGCCATATTTATTATTCATATGGCGCTGATACATATTACAAGTTAGCCTATAAGGATATTTTCCAATTTTTATTTTCATATTACTGCCCGGCTAAATAAGCCATTACTGTTTCTGGAGAAGACTCACCATATGGATCTTCATTTTCCTTAGTGGCCGCTGGCTCCACAAACATTTTTTCTACTTCGTTATCGTTAATTACTACGGCAAATCTTTTCGATCTTGAACCAAAGCCAATAACACTAAAATCACCGAGCTGTCCTAGCGCTTCGGCAAAATACCCATTACCATCTGGGATAACTTTAACTTTCTCAACACCGAGCTTTTCAGCCCAAGCGTTCATTACAAATCCATCGTTTACAGAAGAAACATAGATTTCATCAATACCCATCTCTTTAATAGCTTCGTAGTTTTCTTCAAAGCCAGGAAGTTGTTGAGATGAACACGTCGGTGTAAACGCGCCTGGTAAAGAAAATACAATTGTACGTTTACCACCAAACATTTCAATTGAGTCCATAGGCAACCAACTACCACCAATAGGGCATCCACCATCTTCAGGTTCTACATCTCCGGTTCTGGCCATAAATGTAATTTGCGGGATCATATCTTTAATCATGTTGTTAACTCCTCAAGTTGTTTCCACGTATCACGCCAATCTTTTACTTGGTGCGATTTTCCATTTGTGCGTTCTTCTATTGCTTTTGCTATTGACCAATCATTACCTGAAGGAAATATTGAATCACCAAAGAAATGAATCTTTTCTCGATAGTTTTGAAAGTCTTCAAGTATCTGGCTTTTATCTGAACCAGTGGGGTGAATATCAATACCAGTTTCACCACCAACAGTTGCGGTAATATCCTTATAGTAAGAATTGATTATGTGAGCAATAGTTTCACGCTCTTTATTTAACGTATCATATTCTACGTACTCTGCACGTTGTTCTTTTGTTGCGTTACGCCCAACAACAGAAAAGTTCATCATTCCAGGCCGTTCTTCTTTATGGTTACCTGTTCTTACAGGAAATCTACTGGCTTGAAGCCAACCATCAAGAATACGATGCATAGAAGGAGGAACTTTCCAAGCAGAAGATCGTACTTTTTCTGATCCGGAATATACGTCACTACCAGAGCAGTTGTAAACTTTCTTACAAAGATTATAAGTTGGTTCACTAATTTGTTCAATTGTTTTATCTCGATCTGAACCAGTTACGAGGTAAACATCATTTACTAAACAGAAAGTATTAAACCAAGCTTTAAAGTCTAAATCAATAATACCTCTACTTGGCGTTAAAGTACCATCTACATCAAATACATATTTTGTGCTCATGTCTCGTCCGTTCTAATACACTGCAACTCAGATTCGAGTGGAAGCTTGTATCTTTCCTCAAATATAATTCTAGCTGTTTCACAAGCTAACCTATCTTCATACATATGAAGAGGATGGTACACGATAGTATCAGGTGCTACCATATAGTTTGCTTGTATTGTTGTTATAAGAAATAATCCCCAAAACATTAGTAGTTACTCCATTCATCTTCAGGTTGTTCAAGACCCAGCCTGTGCTGGAAGTAATGTGCTTTACCATTTACTCTATATCCTATCGGGATACCTAAAAAATCTTCGTAAATAATATAACAAACCATCTATTCAGCTCCAGTCCAATGTAATCGATCATGGGCTTTTCTTGTAAGCTTAGAAAACCTTTCAGCTAATCTCATAACAAACTCGTCGTCTGATTTGTTAGCCATGTCGTGCAAAAAGCTTTCCATGTCTTGATCATCTTTGCGGATTTGTGTTAACTCTTCTCTACTTATCTGGGGCATAATCATATCCTAGACTAAAAGTCACTGTTGGTTGTTCATATTTAATAGTAAAGTTACCAAAACCATTATCATTTACTACTGACCAATTCAGTTGAGGATAATCCAAAGGTAACTCAATTTGTTCTGGGTAGATATCGTAAAACTTAAATTCTAATTGTTCTTCTTTAATTGACATGTTCGCATACCCTCTTTTTTAAATCGCTTGAACTAAAGCGATGGTCTCTTTTGTTGAAGTAAAGATCAATATCACGTTTGCGACATATATCTCTGCCAGTAAAATCCTTATCCCTGTACTCTTCTCCTAATATTCTAACATCGAGATCAAGCATTGTCAATATATCTTCAACATCTTTTTCAGAATTATATGGGATAATCTCATCGACATAACTGATACCATTCAGTTGAGTATAGCGTTCAACTATAGTTTGAACAGGAGCATTCTTTTCTTTGCGATCTTGAGATGGATCCATTTGTAATCCACAAATAAGATAATCGCATTGAGCTTTTGCTTCTCTTAACATTGACACGTGGCCTGCATGTAACAGATCAAATGTACTAAAGGTTATACCTACAATCATATTCGCCAATTGATCTCCGTAATATTATCTGGCATTTCAAGCGGATTAAAATGCTCGGTTTGGCGAGACCAGCTTTTTAGCATTCCTTGGCCATAGGTAGTTACTCCATATGAATCTTTATCGCATTCATAAGTTGAGCCAGAATAACCTTTAAAAATAAACTTATTCTCTGTTTCTTCAACACCCGTGATGCCGCTATTTAAACGCCAAGCATCTGGATTATAAGGATTTCCTTCATACCAAGTACCAAAGATTCTATAATGAGGATCAGTGCCAGTAATTTCAACTAGCATCCATTTATCTGGTCTGTAATTACTCACTGGTATCTTTCCAATCTGCGATGAAGTCGAGCTTTTGATTGCGAGTCCATTCTTTAAGATAATCATTGTCACGATCAAATAGATTCACGATACGCTCTTCATCTAAAATCATACCATCGATGATTTGTTCGCCAATCCACTTTTGAGAGAACTCTTTTACATCTTCACATGTAACATTATCTTTTGCCCATTCAATTTGTTTGGCTGGGTCAGCGCTAATATCTATATCTGGGTTTAAAGCCTGAAGCTCAGATACGGGAACAGCATATCGCTGTCTAAATTGAGATACCGTTGTTACTACGACGTAACGTTCTTTAGGATTCGACATTTACAAACTCTCCATTTTTAACTTTAAAGATACCATCAAGTCCAGTAGATCTGATATAAGCTCTACCACCATCGATCATTTTACCATCTATAAAAAGACAATCATGATGGCAAGAGGAATAATGCCAATCACCATCTTTGTTTTGAATCATACCAAACTCATAGTCTTCTACGATATCAGCATTAGTAATAAGCACACGATCATCGCTAGTACTGCGTAGACCAAAGTATTTATTGCCAAACTCAGGGTGAGGAGTTTCTCTATAGAAAATGTCTAATGGTTGGTCACTATTTTGCAAATCAGTCGTGCAAACATAAGACACAGGTACACCATCTTTTTTACTATATAACTCAGCTACCTTATCAGTATTGAATAAGCTTGGATGCTTAATATTCATAGTTTAACCTTTTGTTATCGGATGTTACAATTATACTATACTTCTTCGTCAATGTCAACTGCTTTTTCAGCTTTTTTCATCTGACGCTCAAGAACCTTAACTTTCTTCTTTAAACGCTTGATGCATTCGTCACCATCCATCCAAATGTCTTTGTTATCAAGAATAGAAGTAATTTCTTTTTCAGTTAAGAAGTCAGAATAAACTTCACGTAATAACTTCTCAGACCAATCTTTTTCGTGAGATAGACGATCATACATCTCGCCACCTTTACCAACTACACCACTTGAATAGTTGTGGAACATGAACATAGAGTGTGGTGATACTTCAAACTGGTGTCCGTGTAAGAAGATCAAAGTCGCCGCACTCATACAAGCACCTTCTACAGAAACAACGATGTTTGCAGCAGTATCAGATAGCACTCGCATAAATTGTATAGCAGTAAACAGATCACCGCCGGAAGAGTTAATATAAAACTTTAGAACATCGTTTTCACCAGCAGAACGAATGGTATCAAACCAATCGATATAATCTTCCGATGATTCAATGTCTCCGCTTAAATAAAACTCGTGAATATTAACACATTGTTTTGATATAATGCGATTGCCTTGAGCAACTGGAGGCTTTAGTAAATCCATTAAATCTATTTGTTTATTAGCTTTTTTCAAAGTTATAGTCCTTTTAGTAAGTGTGTACGACTTTTCTACATTCGGCCATTCTTCTCATGCTTGATAGCGTTCCATATAAGTCGTCGTCGTTTTTAACTGCGAATGCTAGCCACAAGATCAAAATCAACCTGGCGATTAGCATCCTCATTGATGTATGGTTATCTCCTCGATATTAAGCGGAGTATAGTTTATTTGTTCAACGCAAGCACAAAAGTATGGACCATCAGGTGATGGATTTCTGTGTATGTGTCCGTGAACATTTATTTTATCTTCTTTAAATCTGTGCTTCTCAGCTAGCGTCGAAGGATGCAAAGGTGTGTGAGTAAAAATGAATCCAGGAATATCGATCCATAGTTGCACGTCTTTAAAGAATTGTCCGATATGTTTTACATTGTCATGATTACCAAGTACAAGTCTTTTCTTACCTGGCAGTTTAGCAAAGTTGTGTTCCATCCATTCTGATTTATGGTGGCCAAATAGAACATCACCACAATGAATTACAGTATCATTAGGACCAACAACGCTTACCCAATTATCCATCATTGCTTCGTTCATTTGATCAATAGATTCAAAGGTGCGTGTAGCTTCGCCAAGATAGTTTTTAAATTCTAATATGTTTCCGTGGTTAAAGTGAGTATCACTTATAACAAACGTTTTGCTCATTTTTCTTCCCAGCGATAATAAATGTGTGCTCCAATACGACCAACCATTTGAAGGCTGTCTGCCCAGAATGGGTCTACGTATGATGCGTGATAATGTGTAGCACCTTCAGTAATTCCTCGGTATTGTCCATACTCAAACATTGAATAAGCAATTGATTGTGCTTCATACCAACGATCCATATCTAAAGGAACGTCAGGTTTACCATCGCAATACCAAGAGAACTGACATGTTTTACTTCCTGCTATATAGCCATCTTGTACAACACCACAAATCGTGTCTGGATATCTTCGATCTATTACTCGATTCATTACTACGTCTGTAACAGATATTTTATCTGCTAGATTACTTCCACGTGCTTCATAATAAATGTTTTGAGCTAAGCAATGTAATTCATCGGCTCGGTGCTCGGTAGTTTGTCGCAAGACTGCTGCTTCATCTGCCATTGACTTTGCATATACTGGATAGATAATCCCACCAATAATAAAAACAAACATGATTATTGAATTTATAATTTTTTGATTCTTAGTCATAGTACACTCCAATCAATTTATATGTCATTATAAACCAACCAGATACCAATGTCAACAGTTATTTTATATTATTTAGTAAGTTTTTAAGGCGCCAGAGGAGGGTTTTTGTCTCTACAGTGTCAGTCCAGCAGTCCTCTTGTGATGTAATATCATGTAGAATCTCCTTAAGCATGGTGTTCTCCTGCCTCAGAGCGTCATTATCTCTGAGAGCAGACTGTTTAGCCTTCTTATGCTCATCTATTTCTAGATTAAGATTTTGTACTGTTCTTTCGTTTATTTTTAGCTTTGGCATTTTTCTTTCCGTATTTTTCAAAGAATGCGTAATCACTCACATATGCGCGTTTAATAAATTCTATTTGTTCCTCAGTAAAATCATCTACTGTAATCTCTTTATTAGTTACGTTATGTGCTACACCAATATCAAAGTACTTATTAACATCTTCACGTTTTACTACTTCAATGTCTGTAAAGTTTTCAGTATCGACAAATCTACACTGGGGGTGGAAATGATGTACTTGATGTCCACCAGTAATCTTGTTTAGATTACGGAAGAATAAATCAATCTTTTCTTCTTTTGAGAGTGTATCTAAATCTTTATCAAAGCTTTTAAAAATGTCTTTACCGTAATCGTAATATCTTTGCTTTTTAGTAATATAAACATTAATCAAAGATATGAACCTATCAACTGGATCAGTAAAGATCATGATAGGCTTTTTATTCTCTTCAATGAACCGCTTATACAAACGAGTTCCACGCATTACTTGCTTACGACCAGGAAAGCTTTCCTTAATTGTTACTGAACAAGACCGCGGTACTTCAAACCAAAGCTTTTCATTATCATCTTCAAGATCATACATCAATGGCCAATCTAACTTTTGGCACCAATAACAATTGCAATCATTGAATGCGTACGCTGAATTAATATCTACTTCAGGCAATAAGAAGTCTTTAACAAACGGCGTTTCAAAAATCAGTTCGGGTAGTTCAGAATGAGGATACCTTTTAAGAATATGATCAGTATTAGAATCAGGTGCAACATTACCTTCAACTGGTTCGGTAGTATCTACGAATTGTTTATAATCCGCGTATCCACCTTCACTATGCCATTTAAAGCTATCGAATGCGTGAGCAAACGAATCAGCTTTTGTTTGACGTTGTTGAGTTGATCCCATCCATGCAAAATGCCAACCCATATCTTCTTGAATAACTCCGTCGTGAGTTGGAAATCTTACCGGCAGAGAAATGTTACCACAACGTAGATTACTTAACTTAAATGTTTGAGCTTGTTCTTTTGTCGCAAAGAACATAGCACGTTTCCATATAACTGGTTCACCATTACGATGATGGATACGTAGATCAGCTCGACCTTGTAAATATACAAGTGGAATTTTAACAATTAAGTTTGGGTGATTGTATGTCTGTTTTGCAAGCCAATGAATGTGTTTAGGATTAATGACTTCGTCAGCATCACCATAAATGAATACGTCGCGCTGATCAAATTCAGTCATACCCATCATAACAGCATCTTTTTGTAGACGTTCTCTTACTCGTGCATATAATGATTCTCTATTATTAGCGTTTACACCAGCATTCTTTCTATCAATATCAAGTATTTCAAGATCTTCCGTTTCTGGAATATCATGTTCTATGTAGATAATCTTTTCAATAGGAAGGCCAAGCTTACGAGCAACTTCAGGAAACTTACGTTCTACTGGTTTACCAGCATGAGTCTTATTTGACTCAACAATAATAAACTTATCTACATGATCTTTTAATAGGTTTACACGTAAATAAAGTAACTCTTCTCCGTAGGGAGCGAACCAGGGAAAACAATCTACTACTTTCATTCTACTTCCTTCTTTCCAATATGGTTAAACCATTACAATTAGTCTTATGCTTCTTAAACTGCCAGTGAGGATTTGCAATTACAAAGTCAATTACTGCTGGAAGTAAACCTTGACCAGCGATTGCTTTGCGGTCAGGATTTGCAGCCCAATCAACTTGCTCATCTCTTACGCCATATGTATGTGTATCATGGAATGCAAGATATTTACGAGCAGCATTACCGTGCAGCTTAAGTTCTTCTCTTAATTGCTGTTGGCTATGCCATGTATCAATAAAGATTAGATCGGTTGGTTCAATAAGAATATTAAGCGTGTTTGCTTTTGTATATTCTACATCTTTACCAACCTTCTTAGCAATCTTAAATAGATCATTCAATGGATTATGAATTTCAAGATCATATGCTCTTAAAGTTACTTGAGCTTTTAAGAATGCTTTTGTGCTTGCTCCAAACCTACTACCAAACTCAGTGACATGTGTACAATCTTCGGCTAATGTTAATAGATCATGCAAATGTTCATCAATATCAGTTTTAGTATTCTTTTCTTGCTGATAATGCCTTTCTATCAGCTCATTCCATTCACTCATATTCATACGTCAAGCCACCTTGTATTTTCTAATGTCCAAGTTACAACTTCAGCGATACGTTGATCAACTGGTTTCGGGGTCCATCCCATCTGTGCCATTCTGTCACCAGAGAGAGCATAGCGCAAGTCATGACCAGGGCGAGAGCTGTGGAAATCCATGAATTCATATTTTAACTCCTTGCCTTGTGCGTCGGCAATCATTTGTGCGAGTTGTAAGTTATTCAATTCAGTCGCACCGCAGATATTGAACTTAGGACATTTAACGCCTGAATTATTTTCAACGTTAAGAGTATCAGTATGTTCTAATAGGAACAGCGTAGCATCCGCAACATCTTCAGCATGAATATAATGTCGTGATCCTGGAATTGTTTTTGTTTCATCACTATGAATCGTTACTGTACCACCGTCGCGTACATTACGAATAGTCATAGGAATAAACTTTTCAGGATGTTGACGTTCACCAAACACGTTCATAGTATGCGTAATATAAATTGGCATATCATATGTGTTTTGATAAGCTACACAAAGTTCTTCACCACCTGCTTTTGAAGCAGAATATGGATTAGTAGAATTATAACGATCATACTCGTCGTACTTAACATCATCAGGAGCAGGACCAAAGACTTCATCTGTTGAGAAGTATAGGAACCTTTCCAAGTTAGGTTGTTTACGAGCAAGTTCTAGAATATTACACGTACCAACGACGTTATCCATTACAAATTCCATTGGATGGTCAATTGAACGATCTACGTGAGAGCCTGCTGCCAAATGAGCAACAATATCAACGTCACCAATATCTGCTAAGAGCATTGGATTAAATTCTGCTTTTAAATCGTGGAAAATTGTACGAAGACGCGAACGTTCTTCTGGGGTACGATCTTGTAAAAGATCATGTAATCTGTTTAGGTTACCACTATAATCTAAACGATCTACAGTAACGATATCCCAATCAGTTCTTTTGAGTACCTGGTTGATTAAGTGATGGGCAATAAAGCCACCGCCACCAGTGATAAGTATTTTCTTAGCCATTATATCTCCGTCATCAATAACATTGTAAAGTAGTCTCAATAGCCCCGAAGAGCTATTGAGTGTTGTTACGTTTATTTATAATCTAAAACAAGTATTCGATTGTAGCCTTAAAGCTGTTATCAAACTTTCTATTTCCGTATGGTCCTTCCATCGCTTTATTTTGATGGTAGTATAATCCATATCTCATTGGTCCTTTTGGATCTGGTGTATATAAAGCACCATAGTAATTAAACGTCAAGCCAACATCGTCATCTTCAACTCTGTGTGCTGTAAGCATTACTTCTTTACTATGAATATACATTATACCATAATCTTTACGAATGTTTCCACCATCATCAAATTGTTCATATCCAATCGATACAGGAATCCTGAATGGGAAAAGAGATAAACCAGCTGAATAACCAACCTGTTTGTCTTTACCATTAGTATCAATCTGCATGTAAGATAGATCTAAAATAAATGCACGAACTGTAGCACCAGCATAAGTAGTTTCTGTCTCTGGTTCATAACCAACAACACCACCAAATGGTAGGCCACCACGTTTCATGCGATATTCATTAAATTTAAACTCATTATTATTTTGCCAATTACCAAACGTAACGACAACTTTTTCTTTATGGTCAATACGAGAGTTTGGTTCGATAACAATTACTGGTGCTCCAATTTTAGATGTTTTTGCAAAACCTAAACGTTGAGCATCTGTTTCACCAATATAAACTCTTGTGTTTGTTCCTTTAATACCAAAGCCCATTTGTTTCTCTAGGACTGAGTTATCTTTTGTACGATCTAACATATAGGTAGTATCGTATCTTGCTCCTGCTCCAACCCAATCAATAGGGCCGTGATCATTTAGTTTCTTTTGAAAGCCCGCGAATACTTCACCACGTGTATCAATATCGCCTTCTGGCCATTCGTCATCAATATATACTTCTAATTCACCATTAATATAAAAACCAGTTTCTTCTTCTTTTACTTCTTCAGCAAAAGCTGTTGTCGCCATAAGCGTCATGCACAATAGTGCGCTATTTAAAAATTTCATTTCCTTATAACCTGTAATGCGTCTCTTCCCAGAGACTTCTGTTAAAATCTTAGAGAATTGTTACTTCAACCAGCCAATCTTTTCGCCAGCTGCAATTCGTCTTTCAGCTTCCTTTTTTGAGCCAGGATAACGTGTCGCCCAAAGTATAATCAATCCAAACGTAATCGCCATGTAAATAGTAGCTTTAACGTTTGCAAGGGTAAAGAAAAATACTACTAATGAAGTTGACATAACTGCAACCATTAGGTATTTTGCTTTAGTGGGATATACACGATATGTCCCCCATTCTTTAATGAAAGGACCAAACCGTGGGTGGTTTAAAATCCAAGCATGAAATCTTTCATTTGATTTTGCGAAGCAGAAAGTAGCTCCTAAGATTGGTGTACTCCAAGGAAGACCTGGAAGAAGTACGCCTAGATAAGCGACTCCTAATAAGATAATCCCTAAGCAAAACCAAAATGCTTTTTTAATTTTATTCATTGTTTTTCCTTTATTATTATAGTGCTGTAACTTTATCCATGTCAAAATTAATACTAATTCCGCATCCACATTCTGACGCGACGTTAGGATTTCTCAATTCAAAATGTTGATTAAAAACATTTCTTATATAGTCAATTTCAGTTCCAGCCAAATATGCTTGCGCATCTTTATGTACGGCCAATATACCAGTATCACATTGAATTAAAAAGTAATCTGTATCTTTGACTTCTTCTTTTTGTGCAACCTTCCAATCGTATTCGAATCCGCCACAACCTCCACCTTTAATATCTAAAGTAACGGCGTAGCAATCATGTTCTTGGCAGAGTTCGCTTACTTTAAGGTTAGCGTTTCCTGTAACAGTAATCATTCTAATACCTCTTTTAATGCTTGCACTAACTGGATCATCATCACATCGTCGTGATAAGGAGTAGGTGCAATTCTTAATCTTTCAGTACCAGCCTGAACGGTTGGACTGTTAATAGGTTGAATGTAAATTCCAAACTCGTTTAATAAACGATCACTTGCTTCTTTACATTTAAAAGCATCGTTAATCATTACTGGTACGATATGAGTACACGCATTTTTGTGTACTGGTATATTTGCTTCGGCCAGCATATGCTTTAACTTTATTGCTCTTTCTTGCTGTTTGTCTCTCAAATGTGGATTATCACGTAAGTACCTGATTGAAGCCAAAGCTCCTGCACAGATTATTGGACTGGTTGACGTTGTAAAAATAAATCCAGAAGCAACACATCTAATGGCATCAATAATATTACTGTTGCCTGCGATGTATCCACCTTGAACACCAAACGCCTTTCCTAACGTTCCATTAAGAATATCAATCCTATGAGACAATCCTAACATTTGACAATAACCACCGCCAGTATCTCCATAGAGGCCAACGGCATGTACTTCATCAATATAGGTCATTGCCTTATATTTATCTGCTAAATCACAGATGGCTTGAATTGGACTAATATCTCCGTCCATTGAATATACGCTTTCAAAAACAATAACAGGAATTTGATCATTCATCTGGCATGTCTGTAACGCCAGTTCAAGTTCGTCCATATTATTATGTTCGAAAATCATTTTAGGTGCTTTACTGTGATTGATTCCAACAATTAATGAAGCATGATTTTTAGAATCTGATATAAAACAAATATTAGGAATGATTCTACTTAAAGCAATAAGCGACCATTCATTTGCAACATAAGCGCTTGTGAATAATAAAGCACCTTCTGTTTGGTGTAAAGAAGCAAGTTCTTTTTCTAATGTAACGTGATAATGTGTATTACCACCAATATTGCGAGTACCACCTGAACCAGATCCTGTTTGATCTAAGGCACTGTGCATTGCACTTACGACATATTCATTTTGACCTTGGCCAAGATAATCATTTGAACACCAGTTAATAATATTCTTTGGTGCATATTTGCCGTACCAAATTGAGCGAGGAAAATCTCCACGCTCTCTTAGTATATCGTTGAATACTCTGTATCGACCATCATTTTTATATTCATCAATTTTACGATCAAAGTACTCATTGTACATTATAGACTAAACCCCTTAAACGTATCGGCGGCAACATCTTGTTTAGTACCACCTTGTACATAAGATGTAATTTCTGTTTCCTGAGGCGCAACCTGCACCTCTGCTCCTGATATCCATTTTTGAGTCCAAGGCAATGGATTATTTTTAATGCTATATGGTGATTGTAGTTTAACATTTGTCATACGACGAGTAGCAATAAACTCAATATATTGCTGTAGTAACTCTGCATTCAAACCAATCATAGAACCATCTTTAAACAGATATTCTGCCCAAGCTTTTTCTTGGTTTACTGCGTCAACAAACATTTGTACACATTCTGCTTCTGTTTCCTTTGCAATCTTTTCAAAGTCTTTGTCTTCTTTTCTAATAAGCTTAAGCATCAATTGAGTAGAAGCAAGGTGAATGTTTTCGTCACGAGCAATTAACTTAATAATCTTAGCGTTACCTTCCATTTTCTTTAATTCGGCGAATGCCCAAGAACATGCGAATGAAACATAGAAACGTACACCCTCAAGAATATTAACACTCATCAATGTGAGATATAACAATTTCTTAAGTTCATACATGTCAACTTTTACTTTCTTACCATTAACAGTATGTGTACCTTCACCAAGAAGATTATAGTAACCAGTCATTTCAATTAGACGATCGTAATAGCCTGAGATAGAATCTGCACAATCGACGATTTCTTTTACATTCAACATCTCATCAAAAATCTTAGATGGATTAGAATAAATGTTACGAATAATATGTGTATATGAACGACTATGGATTGTTTCTGAAAAAGTCCAAGTAATAATCCAATTCTCTAGTTCTGGTAAAGAAACAATAGAACCAAAGCTTTCAGCTGGTGCACGACCTTGTACACTATCTAATAGAATTTGCCGCTTAAGGTTACTTGTAAAAATGTGTTGCTCGTGTTCAGTAAGACCTTTAAAGTCTTTAGCATCTTGGTAGATGTCTACTTCTTCAGGGCGCCAAAAGAAGCCAAGCTGCTTGTCGGTTAATTGATCAAATTGTTTATACTTTAATGTATCATATCTTTGAATTGTCGGACCTCCTGTTGGATCCAAAAAAGATGCAACGGATGTGTGGTCAACACGGTTGTTTACGTCAAAAACGCTCATTTGCTAATTTCCTTTATATGAGATTTCTTATTATTATACTAACATGTTTTTTGCGGATGTCAACAGTTATATGGTGCAGGACTCACATTCACCGTCGTCTTCTTCGCCTTGTGCTAAAGGTTCTTCAGACATCTTATCAACATCAATTTCACCTTGACCATCATATGTATTGAAGTAATACAATTGCTTGCCGCCGTACTTATAGAACATTAGTAGGTGTTGCAATAGTACACTCATTGGAATCTTTTCATCTTCAAAAAATACTGGATTATAACTTGTATTAACAGATATACCTTGGTCGATATACTTTTGCAATACTGCCATAATTTTCAAATAGCCTTCGGGAGACTTTTGATCCCATAGTAAATCGTATTTATTCTTTAAGCGTCTATACTCTGGAACTACTTGCTTAAGAACACCATGCTTAGATTGCTTAACGGAAATCAATGAACGAGGTGGTTCAATACCGTTAGTAGCATTTGCAATTTGAGCTGATGTTTCACTTGGCATAAGAGCCATTAGTGTAGAATTACGAATACCTGTTTCTTTTAATTGCTCGCGCAATCCTTTCCAATCTTGACGTTCCTTGTGTGGAACCAATTCATCAAGATCTTTCTTGTAAGTTTGGTTAGGTGTAATACCTGAACCATATTTTGTTTCACAAATACCTGGGATGTTACCTTTTTCAACTGCAAGATTGGCCGAAGCTTTAATAAGATAATAAGACCATGCTTCAGCATATTCATCAACAAGCTCTAATCCTTCGGTGGTAATATCTTGATATGATAAATCATGCTTAGCCATCCAATATGCAAAGTTAATAATACCAACACCAATTGGTCTACGCTTTTCAGTACTTAATTGCGCTGCTAAAATAGGATAGTTTTGATAATCTAATAAAGCATCTAATCCACGAACTGCAAGATCACAAGCCTTCTCAAAATCTTCTACACAACGTACGTTACCCCAATTGATTGCGCTTAAAGTACAAAGACTAATCTCACCTTCTGGGTCATTAACATCAGTAAGTGGTTTAGTTGGTAGATCAATTTCTGCACATAAGTTTGACTGGCGAATAGGAGCAAGTTTTGGATCAAACGAACCATGCTCATTTGCGTTATCAACATTTTGCAAATAGATACGACCTGTGTTTTTACGTTCTTCCATAAAGGAACTAAACAATTCAGCTGCTGGGATTTTCTTTTTACGTAATCTTGTATTGCGCTCAGCAGTTTCATATAAACGTCTAAATTCATCTTGGTCGGCATAGAAAGCTTCGTACAAACCAGGAACGTCGCTTGGTGAGAACAAAGTAATATCTCCACCAGTAATCAAGCGCTCATACATTACCTTATTAAATTGTACACCGTAATCCATATGCCTAACACGATTATCTTCAGTACCCTTATTATTTTTAAGTACTAATAAATCTTCTGCTTCATAATGCCAAATAGGATAATAGATTGTAGCAGCTCCACCGCGTACTCCACCTTGAGAACAAGACTTAGTAGCAGCTTGGAACATTTTATAAAAAGGAATTATACCTGTGTGGTATGCATCACCTTTACGAATAGGGGTTCCAATAGCTCTGATCGATCCACCCCCGATTCCAATTCCTGCTTTTTGTGAAACGTACTTAACAATACTTGAGCTAGTAGCATTGATACTATCAAGGCTGTCGTCAGTCTCAATAAGGACGCAACTACTGAATTGTCGCTGAGGTGTGCGTACACCAGCCATAACAGGAGTAGGGAGACTAATATCATGTAGACTAATAGCATCATAGTAATCCTTTACGTATTGTAGTCGTGTTTCCTCGGGATAATCATGAAACAAAGTAGCAGCAATAAGAATGTAACACATTTGTGGCGTTTCAAAGATTTCACCGGTAACTCTGTTTTGACATAGATATTTACCACGCAATTGCTCCATAGCAACATACGTTAAATCTTCATCACGAGCATGTTTAATAAAACCATCGATCTTACTCCACTCTTCGTCATTATAGTATGATATTAATTCTGGATCATAGAAACCACGGTCAATATTCTTTTCAACTAACTCTTTAACTGTACATGGAGTATAACCACCATACACTTCTTTACGAAGACCATAGTTAATTAATCTCCCACCTACGAATTGGTAGTTAGGAGTCTCTTCACTGATAAGATCAGCCGCCGCCTTAATAAGAGTTTCTTGAATTTCTTTTGAAGTAATACCAGAGAAAAACTGAATCTGACTTTTGATTTCTACTTCTGATGGTGAAACACCGGTTATATCATTACAAGCGTGAAAAACTACTTTGTGTAACTTATCTACATCCATCGGTTCTTGACTACCATCACGCTTCGTAACTTGTATAATTTGTATCATACTTTCTTTCATCCTTTAGCTTATAATATACTTTATCTGGTTCTTTATTTATACTGCCATATTTGCTTTTATTGTATCATGGTGCAAATAATTTGTCAACTTAAAAGATTTGATTTCGTCAATTCTAAAATAAGTGTCGTTTAAATCTAATTTAAATGTTGGATTAATTTCTAGCTCTGGCAATGGGTAATGATCTCGAGACAATTGTTCCTTTACTTGATCAAAGTGGTCATTGTAAATATGAGCATCTCCAATGGTATGAACAAACTCTCCAACTTCTAGACCACAGTGACGAGCTATAATATGTGTTAATAAAGCATATGATGCAATATTAAACGGCACACCTAGAAAGGCATCGGCACTTCTCTGATACATTTGACAACTTAGCCTACCATTATATACTCTAAACTGAGCAAAGGTATGACAAGGCGGTAGTGCCATCTTATCAATTTCTGGTGGATTCCAAGCACTTAAAATAATACGTCTACTATCTGGATTATTTTTTATTTGTCCGATGATTGTTTTGATTTGATCATCACCATTAAAGTTGCGCCATTGTGAACCATAAACAGGTCCAAGCTCTTTACGCATTGAGCCATTGTGATAACCAAGATCTTTGCCTTGTTTATCTGCATTGGCTGTCCAAATAGTTTGTTTCTTTGAAAGGCTTAAACGGTTTTCTTTAAAAGTTAATTCAGCGAGACGTCTTTCGTCTGTGCTTCCTTCAAGAAACCATAGCAATTCTGCAACAACTGATTTCCATGCAAGACGTTTGGTAGTAACGGCAGGAAAGCCATCTTGTAAATTAAATCTCATTTGATAACCAAATATAGAACGAGTACCCGTTCCTGTCCGATCATTTACATCTTCACCAAACTCTAGGATGTCCTCTAGTAATTTATGATAATTTTTCATTCAAAGTCCATTTAGTAATTGTTCCAAAATCTCTTTCATCAATAGATTCAGCAGAATATTTTTCTGTAATTAATTCTTTATCTAAGAACGTATCACAATCATAACTGCCTTCTACTTCGTTCAGCCATAACTCATCTATAATATCTAAACAAGAGTGTACAAGCTGTGCGCCACCAATAATCCATACTGGTAACTCATAATTTAAATTTACAATCTGTTGTTTGATTTGTGCAGTAAAAACATTATCAGGTACTTTTGGCCATTCATAATCATAGTTGCTTGTTATGACAATGTTTGATCTTTTCGGCAATTTGAATGGTAGACTTTCCCAAGTCTTGCGTCCCATAATTACTGCAGAGTTTAGTGTACATTCTTTAAACCACTTTAAATCTTCGGGGTTCTTTTCCCAAGGTAAGTCGCCATCTTTACCTATGCCCCAATCTTTGTCGTGAGCAAGTATTGCTCTTATCATGTTTTTCTCCAAGCCTGAAATTTTAATTCTGCCTGTAAACCTTTATGTGTATTGTCTTCAATTAGCTTTTCAACATTAACACCTTTAAGATGCATGTCATTAATATCTTTTGCTACGACATTATCAGGCCATATACAAATCCTGTAACCTTGCTTAATAACTTTTTCCATACGCTTATGGATTTCTTTATTACGTGGTTCAGCATCAAATACATATATTGCGTTTTCGTTTGCAGAATTACCGTTGCCTTCAGCACCATTCATAGAGATAGCATTTTCAAGGAACATACTATCCAAAGCGCCTTCAACAATATAATATGGATGTTCTAGATTAACTCTATCAAGACCAAATATCTTAGGTCTTTCTTCGAACATAATAGTTATATATCTAATTCCCTTAGGATTAAATCCACGAGCTGATACACCAAAGCATTTACCATTTTCATCAACAAAAGGTATTACGAGTCTTGATTCATCTTTGCCTATTTTACTAGTATCAAACTTATCAGGAATGATAGTATTAATCCAAGTCATAAACTTAGGAGCAAAGAACATTCTATAATGATGTTGAGATGGAATTTGCCGTGATACAACATACTTCTTTATTGGATGGTTGAAGTCAAGTTGAGAAACTTTCTTTAATCCTTTGAGAGGATCTTTCTTAAATACTGGAGCTTTTGTTTTAAACTGATCAGTATTATCTTTTTTAGTATCGTCAGCATGAGTATTTGCCACAAACTTTTCAGCAACATAATCATTGTACAGTAGAGGATCGATAGTCTTTAGAAAGAAGCTATAGCCCATAGACGCACCACAGTTATGACAATAATAGGAGAACTTGTTATCCCTTTCTAGAAGCCAACCGCGGGACTTAGAGCGACTCTTTTGTGAATCACCACATATAGGACAACGGAAGTTAATTTTATAAGGATTGGTATGCTTTATCTTAAAGTTTTCAAGACGACCAGATAACATTTGAGCATACTGTATATCAACAAATTCTGCCATAATAATTCCATAAAGTTAAGGTATAGGTACATTATACCACAGAAGCAGCACAATGTACACTATTATTTTCAATTCTTATATGTTATTATATATTAAGATGTGCTAATTGTCAACTGCCAACGAGTGCTGTCCAGTTTACTTCAGCCGCGACTAATAGAACAGCAACACCGATACCCATAATGTACCATCTCCACTGTTCTAATATTTTAATACGATCATCGATTCTTGTCAACCGTACTTCGAGCGCGCCGTTCATTTTACCAAGTTGAAGCATAATTTCGTCATTGCGCTGTTTACGATCTAATTTAGTTTCATTAGCTAGCAGCTGGTGATCTTCTCTAGAAGATTTGCGGTGATCTTCTAGACGTCGGTGTATTACTTCAGCTCTTTTAATATCTTCTTCTTTAATTTCGCTTGCACGTGCTTCAAGGTCTTCTAATTTATCTGCAGTATTTTTAAGAATTTCACCCTGAACCGCAACTTTTTGCGATATTTCGGTCATTGCTTCTAGTGCTGTGTCGAACTTATCAAAAAATCTTTCGATTTGTTTAATATCTTTTTTAATCAGAGCTACGTCTGTTTTTAAATTTTTGTCGGTGATATCTGTCACGCTACCTGTTCCTCGGTTTAAATAGAAAAAAAGCCCTGGAACTATTTTTAATCACAGGGCCTACTACATTCTATACTCTAACAAGTCTATTTATTCATCAAAGGCATTCTCGTATAAAATAATTATACTTTTTTGTTGGCTGATATATGCCCTAAGGTCGCTTAAGTTTAAAGCAATCTTATTGTAATTATCAGTGGTGAGTGCAAAGAAAACCTTATCGCCTTTCATTTCAGCGAAGATCTCATCTATGTTATCTGCCGTAACTACTACAAATTCTACATCACGAAGATCTAGAACGTCAGGCGTAGGTACGATAGGTGCTGGGGGAGTAACGTATTCTGTTTCAGTTATTATTTTCGCTGGTGGCGCCACTGGAGTCGATGAGCACGCCGTTAGCAATAAGATCATCGTAAATCCAAGGACACTCGCTGTTAAATGATTTACCATTCTTCGCGCTCCTTTCTATATCAGTCAAGGCTGCACCAGATAGTATTTCGAAACAACGATTTACTTTCTTTGATGCGTTATTCAAAACTCTTTCAACTAATACTGGTTTAGCAACACCAAGTGCTCCTAAATCATGTTTACCTAAACGAGTTCTGAGTTTATTGTTTTGAGAACGAATGTCACCAAACTTAGCTTGAAGTTCGTTATATTGATCTCTTTGTTTTTCGAAGTTAGCTTCCATCTTAGCAATGGTATCAACATTTTTAAGATTTACTTCTTCCAATCGGTCTACATTAGCTGTTAACGTGGCGTTATAAGCTGTTATAGTTTCAATTTTAGCTTGGGTGGTGTTGTAATACCATACGAAACCACCACCCATCACTAAGATTATTAGACCTGTATACATAAACGAAGGCATGGGATATTACTTGCTGCAGTAAGAGGCGTATAGACCTTCAAACTTTGCTTTGCCACAACCGTATTCATCATTGATTTTCTTAAACATATCTGCTTTAGAAGTTTTTGGATGAAGTGATTTCATTGCTGCACCGATTTCTTCATCAGCGCCAGAGTAATTTTCGTTCTTTTTAAAGAAGCCTTTGATCTTGTCACCTACAGTTTTCTTCTTAGGTGGCTGTGCACTAGCTGCTTTAGCTTGAGCTACAGCTGCTTTTCTTAATGCGTCTGAGAAGTTTTCGTCGACAGACTCATTTTTTTCATCTTCGTCTTCGTCTTCGTCTTCGTCCTCATCATCATCCTGGTCTTCTACTTCTTCGTCATCTTTATCTTCTTCATCTTCGTCATCAGCATCTTTTGCTTTTGCTTCCATGATTTCGATATATTTTTCTTCAAGCTTGGTAGTAATACGAGTTTGAATCTCTTCTTCGAACGCCTCTTTCATTTCGAGAGGGCGACCTGCCATTGCTTCTTGTACAATTTTCTCTAAAGACATGTTAATCTCCTTGTTTAATTTAATATGATATTGTTAATCTATTTATTATCCAAGCAACTTTGCCTGGGTAGCTGGACCAACGATACCATCTGCGACTAGACCGTTTAGTTTTTGCCATTTTTTAACTGCTGTTTGTGTTCCAAAGCCAAAATCTCCATCAGCTGCAATGCCGAGTGCCTTTTGCATCTTTGCAACATCATCTCCTTTCATGCCCTTACGTAATGTACGAACTTCTTTGGATTTTTTGCCTTCTCCACCAGCTTTACATTTGCCGGCAAGAATAGCTTTTGCGTCTTTATAACGCTTATCCCGATCTTCTAATCCAATAGTACCACCATTAATTTTCTTGGTTAGCCCTAGATTATCATCATTATCGGCATATTTTTCTAATTTGTTTGTTTTCCAGAACCAACAGGCTGATTCGATTGCTCCTGCTGGTGTTGCAACATATTCTGCTGCTTCTTCAGCTGACATGTCGACTGATTTTCCAAATGCTGTATAATTATTCCTGCCTGTAAGTTGCTTAATGCCACGGCCCCTAAATCTCCACCCGTCACCATCGTCGGTATTGCCCAAGGCACCGCGCTTAGATCTGAATTCATCTTGGTAAACATAGTTCGCAATCTTCTTAGGATCCCGCGCGTAATCTTTAGCATCTCTTTTTCCTTCACCAAAGTAACGACCAAACACACTATTAAGTGCTTTTTCGCTATAGTTTAAATTTTCTTCAAGACGAGTAAAATCAGCTGACTCGTGAGCACATTGTGCCATAAAACCAGCGATACGTAGATCGGTAGTAATATCATATGCTTTAAAAAGTTGTTGAGCTGCGTCGTACCACTCTTCTGGATTTTTATTCCGTGGAATCATCGCGCTAAATTGTTCTAGTGTAATCATTTTGTAGGTGCTCCCATAATATCTCTAAGTTTCTTTTTCTTAGACTTATTGCTTTTAGTCCATTTCGCTTGAGCTGCTTTAGACATGTGACCCGCGTCCATGCCTGCAATACCACCAGCACCAACAGAATTGGCGGCGGGTTCTTCTTCAAGTTCAGGTTTTGTATTGATGTGCTCAAATAAAGTTTCAACTTCTTCATTTAAAGCCTTGACATTTGCGTCTTCTTTGATATAATTGACATATCGGTCATTAAATACTAATAAAGATTCTTTCATCTGTTCATCAGATATATCTTCATTTAGTAATGAATCATCGCTAAAATGCTTGTATTCTTTAATAAGGAATAAGGCAGCAGCATAAGATGCAAGCTTTGAACTACCACCCGGTAGCTTAGCAAGCAGTCTTTTCATATTGCGTACCATAACATCAAAAACACCCCATGCTTTCTTTTGCTTAGCATCGCGGTCTTTCTTTTTGATTAGTATATTTCCATTTTTATCAATCACACCAAGCTTAAACGCATCCCACTTTTCAAAAGGTGTTGCGAGTCTTCTTACGAATTGATAAACTAAAAATAGATCTACGACCATTCTAGATTTCCTTAAGTGTTTCTAATATAAAATCATTTGAGTCTATATTACCAGAGTTTAAAATAATATCATCGTATTTAATTATTTCCGGCATGTAGTTCAAATATTCTACGAACGGTTTCAGGCAGTCATGGAACTCATGAAGCTTCATGAAGAGCATGTTAGTTGCTTCCGGACCAAACACATTATAAATTATGATTAAGTGATTCAAAATCAACCTTTCTCTTAAGTCGTCATCTTGCCTATATCTGCCAAATAGCTTGCGCAAATATTGGAATCGCTTTAAGTCCTCTTCGAACTCAGATATATCTGAGCATTGAGGGTTATCATAATGTTTTGATGCAAACAACAGAAAAGTTGATTCTGTCAATATCATAATATTAATTTCTCAGTTTAACTGTCGGCTACGATAGTATCTTCAACTGCTGTATTTCCAGTAACACCAGCATCACCAACAGTGGCTTGATCTACTGTGCCACCTTTCATTGGTACTAAGCATTCTGCAAAGTGACGGCCATTTGCTGTATGATACAACCACCAGCCAGGACCTGTAATTCCTTTAGCTCTGTTTGACGCAACAGCTGCTTCTTCATCAGAAACAAAGATCGCATTGTCAATGTCGTGTGATTTGTTAGTGTTGGCTGCAGCGTCTTCCAAGAATTTTGGTGCTGATGCTAACTCATCGGTTTTTCCCCATAGTGCCATTGTATTTCTCCTAATTAGCGGGTTTTTATAATTCTATTTATAAAACCTAAGCAGGTTTTGGTTTATTTTGTTGTTGGTTTTGTTTTCTCTTAGCTTCTGCTTGTTTTTGCTTAAGATCACGTACTCGTTGCTTTGCAGCCTGCATTCTTTCACGATCTTTTTGTTTTTGCTCAATAGATTTAGCTTTTTTCTCAGCAGCATCTGCTCTTCCGGCTGTGCTCATACGATTGGCAGCTTTCTTAATTCCTTTACCTGCTAATCTAGCAGTTCCGACAGCAGCTTTAGCACCTAGTTTAAATGCACCACCAACGGCTTTACCAATGAACTCGTCAAGTTGCTCTGGAGACATTGCTTCCAATTCAGCCATACTGATATTATTTTCATTAATATACTGAGCTGTAATCTGGTTAACTTGCTCTTCAGACAAAGATTCAGCTTTATATTTGTAAGGAGCTGGTTTGCCAGATAGAGAATTTGCTTTTGGATTTTTTCTTACAAGACCTTTTGGATCTTTTAAGTGAATATCAGAATCAGTTGTACGCTTGATTTCTGAACCAATACCTTTATGACGCTTATCAAATCTCTTTTGATGTTTGTCTTGGGCTTTCTTTGTTGCTGATCCGTAATCGCCTCCACCAGGCATTCTTTTGTTTGCTGATTGCTTGTACTGCTTTAAAGCTTTTTTCTTATAGCTCTTTAAAGTAGCAGGAGATAATTCGTCAAGCTGTTCTGTTTCTTCTACAGATTCACGTTGTGATTTGCCTAAACGATTAGCTCTTTCTCTTGCAGTTTCACCAGTTCTACCAACACCTGCTCTTTTTGCATCTCGTTCTGCAGCGGTTGGAGCTGGACTTACTTCTTCTTTTTTAACATGCTTATATAGCATTGAATCGTGTGGAGCTTGTTTGTGTAAATCGCCAGCTTTAACAGCAGCCTTATGTGCTTTCTTTAAAGCTTCACCAGTATTACGAGCTTTTACTTTATAGCTTTTAGTAGGCTTTGTAGGATGTCGAACTGACCAGTTAGTATATTCTTCTAGATTCTCTGATACTGAGTTGCAGTTGCAATGCGCACAATCCGGTGGACATTTACAATCTTCTGCTTTTACGTCAGAGCCACAACACTTATCTGAACAATATTCGTCTTTGGCTTCAGCGAATTTCTTAAAACTTTTCATCGGTTATACCTTTATTTGTATTTTATTCTAGTAGTATTTATTAAAAACTAGGCTTACCATTTCTCTTTATCTGCCCAATATGCGGCACTCATCTTACCTTTTGCAATATTTTTGCCGTGACGTGCCTTAAAAGACTTACGTTTAGCTTTCATTTTATCAGATTCGCCTTTCTTAGGATCACCTGCAGTAGATGCACCTTGTTGGCCAAACCGAATAGTTTTAACTTTGTCACCATCTTTAGCAACAACGATATGACTTTTCTCTGGATGAGAAGGAGTACGCTTGGCTTTATTATAGCCTTTAACACCAGCTTTTGCTAAACGAGGATCTTTATCCTCATATAATTCTTCTTTTAACTGTTTAAATGTCTTCATCTTATCCTCCGAACTCGTGTCCAGCTACTCGTTTCATTTGTTTATTAAATTCTTCTTGAGATGGCTTTTCTTTATAAAGTTTAATAGTAAGATGTGATTTATCTTTACCTTTAATACGCCAGTTCATACCTTTTTCTTTATGTTCAGGTTTAGTTGTTTTTACTACACGACGCTTATATCCTGCTTCCCAGGTTTCTGAACCTTCAGCAACAGTTTCTTCAGGTACGCAGTTGGGAACCATTTTCTTCCCTTTCTTTTTCATACCTTTCTGGGTGTATCCATCCCAGCATTTTTCGTCTAAGTATTGTTGAAAACTTAACATTTTTAATCCTTAAATTTGCTATCTATCCAGCATTTACCGTAATACATTATACCTAACCAAACGGTAAATAATATACCATCGAGGTAGGTTAAGCTATGCCATGCTTCTACAGGATCCATTACGCTACCTTCTGCTGCATATTCCACAGCTTATCTAATTCTTTAGCATCGACGTGTCTGAATATCCTTGCAGCATCTGCAGCTCGCTTACCCTTATCTTTCATCATTTTTAAAGCGGCTAAATATTCTTTTTTAAACACTAACTTACCGAGAGCTACTTTTAGATCACCGTATGGCGAGCGCTCATCGAGGTTTTGTTCCATGTGTTCTCTGAATGTTAACATATTAGACTTTCTCTATCATTTTAAGTTGTACTGCTTCTGTTGGCTTAATGCCACGGCCTTTCCAAACCTTAGGAGTAATAAGAACTCTCGGTCCTCTTAACTCTTTAACAATATATAGCTCTTTAGCTTCAGCAGGAGAATCGCAGTATTGTTTCTTAATACGTACGGTGTCACCTTGTTTAGTAGCTTCAGCTATATATGTTGCAAAAGATTTCATTACTTATTCCAGTGCGTATCAGCCCAACGCTGAGCTTCTTTTTTAGCTTCGCCTACATTCTTATAAGCTATTACAGGATGTTTTGGTTGACTACCACTCTTATCAAATAGCGTAGGTAATACTTTTACACTACCATCTCTATTAAATTTCATAGAGTCCATGCCAGCTAATCTAATCTCGAATTTGCCGTCTGAAGTAACATGCTTAAATACTTTTCTGTTACCAGAGCCATAGCCATCGGGCTTCTTAACCCAACGCAGTTTAGTATTGGCTTCAGTCATATGATCTTTGAATGACTTCATTTTTGTTCCCTTTGTGATTTAATCCATTTGGCGGCAATCTTGTTTTCGGGTGGTTTTGCGGCCCAAGTTTTAATATCTTTATATGCTTCTAAAGCTGCTACATCAACGTCAGAATCTCTAGAGTTATCAACAATGATTAATCTATTTCTAAATAACCCTTGGAATTTACCAATATTCTTTTGAACATCTTTCCACATCTCTTCAACTTTAGCATCTGGTAATGATCGATTTCGGTTTCGGTTTCTATCCATTGCTGTTTCTAAGTCAGTATTAACGAATACCATCTTAACGGCATATCCAAGTTCTCTTAGCATATCAACTTGCTTTTTAATCTTAGCGTAGTCCTTACCAGTACCATCAATAACAATACCCATTCTGCCTTGAAGAGCTAATCCCAGTTTCTTGCCAGTAAGAGCCTTAGCTTTAGCTCTTAAAGCTTGGCCTTGTGCAGAAGCAATATCTTCTGGAGAAGTAGTAAGTCCAGCTCTCTTTAAACCCGCTTCAAAAGCCTCATCAGAGTTTATTAATCTAAAGCCTAATGCCGGCAAAGCTGTTTTACCTACAACAAATGATTTACCAGCACCTGGTCCACCTGCTAGGAATACAGCTTTAAATATTGATGGATCATTAACGCCTTCGTTAATGAACGTTTTAAATCTAAGCATCGGGAGTATCTTTTTTCAATCTCTTGACTAGTTTATGGGTGCCTTCAAAGCCTGCACCGTATTCTTCTTTCTTAGAACCGCGTACTTTATCAGCTAAGTCTTTATCAGCTTTGCCCCAAGTACCAGATGATTTAGTAATGAATGAGTTAACTCTTGCATGTCCCCATTGCTCAGGAGTAGTTCCTGGACGATGGCCTGTCTTCCAAGCTGCAACACCACGATTATATACTGAACGTAATACACCTACAGGCATACCAGTCTTTTCAGATTTTTTCTTAAGTGATTTTGTAGGATCTTCGTTTAGCTCTAATTCAAAGCTTTCGGTGTCTTCGATTAACGACAATAACTCTTCAGCAATATCTTCTTCGTATTCTTCGTTCTTAGGTCTATACATTTTGAAACGTTTATCAAACTTTGGCTTGCCATTAGTATCTAATAACATATGAGGACGCTTACCTTGTCTCTTTCCCCACAAATCATTGTCTTCGCCAAACATATCTCGAGCTTTCTTAGTATGCTTAGATACTTTTGTTTTTGCTTCTTTATCGCCAGGAGCTGGCTTATAGGCTGAAGCATCGTCATCTGCTTTTTTAGCATTGCGCTTAAAGTGACGTTCACGATCATCTTTCTTTTCTTTATCTACACCAGCAAAATAACCTTTAGGCTGAGATCCTGGCATATCTTTAACATCTTTATCTTGTGCTACACCTTCAAGCAAATCACCTACTTCGTTTTCAGAACTTACAACCCATACTCTGCCTCCGTCTTGTTCAGCGATAGCAAGCATTTCATCTTTGTTACCCAATGATAGAACTGTACGGTCTTTAACGTGAGCATAAATTGTAGATTCAGCGCCTATTGACGATTCACCGACTTTAATTGTTTTAGATTCTTTTACTACAGATGAAGATGAAGTTCCAGATCCACCAGTCATCATGGCTTTACGACGAGCACGTTCTTTAGCTTTAACAATCGGTAATAGTTTACGTGCAATTTGTTCAATACGCTTCTTATTAATCTTTGATACACGCTTATCGATTACTTCTTTTTCGCCAGCCGATAAATCAGCATATCTTCTACTCTTTGAAAATTTCTTCTTAAATAGATTAATAGCAGCTTTACGTGCTCTTTTCTTTAATACTTCTTGTGAAGCAGTTCTTTTCTTAGCCTTTTCTCTACCACGTTTAATTTTAAAACGTGCTTTTCTCATTGCAAGACCGCGTTTACGTCTTTGCATTCGAGATAAAACTTCGGTTAGATTCTCTGTTTCTTCAGTCATATTCATACCTTTTCGCACTGCAGCCATCATAGCTTTCGCAGAAGATCTTAGCTTTTTAGGTAAGCCCTTTGTAAATTGTAGTATATCGTTATCAGCGGCTAACGCTCTCATTTTAGACGCGGACATACCTGATACGTCATCTGCATCAGGATCTCTGTCGCCAGCTGAAACTACTTTAATAGATTTGAAATTGTAATCTTTTCCATTATACTTATTAAGTAGTGTATCAAATTCTTTAACTCTATCTGAACCAACAACTAATACAAGATTATCGAAGTTTTCGACCGATTGCGCTACTTGTATAATAGTTTTAGCTGTAGATTTTTCAACAACTTTGCCAAATGCTTTTTGAGCAAATTTAATTTTGTCTTTGTAATCTAAAGGATTCTTTTTCTTATCTTGTGTTTGAGTAAGAAATACTTTTGGAGTTCCTTTTTCTTTACTAGCAACAGATAAAACTTTTTGAACGAGCTTTTCATGACCAACAGTAATTGGGTTCATTCTTCCGAATGTAAGTACAATAGTACCACCTACTGCTTCGTCTAATGTTGGCGCTGTATTAATATATTTTGAGGCATCAAAGTCTTTGAAACCTTTTAACTTCTTCTTATCTGGCTTGGCCATTCGTGTAATCCTAAGATAATGTTAAATTTAAATCGATTTATTCTTTATTTATAATATTTTTGAAAAGAGGGTATAAAATTATAGTTCCTAGCAGCTGATCCTGCCCATATAGTGGATTCTCTTAACCAACCCATAGCTGGTGTAGGTGACATGATAGATAATGGAACTTTAGTTCTTCTTTGATGTCTTATAAAGTAATCATTATCAATAGCTGATCTTATACCTTGTCGCAGTATTTCACCTATAAGTCTTTGCGCTGTTGTTTTTGTGATAGCATACGCATGTGCGCCTTCGTGTCCATCAATAGGAATAATTTCTTTTGGCTTACCAGCAGCCACGTGATCATATTGCTTCGGGTCTGTGAGTTTATATCCTAGTACTACGATTTCATTATCTGGGATAGCTACAGTAATAGGTTGAAGCATTAATGCGTCGTGTTCAAGTACAACACCAACTTCATCTGTACCCTCGGCGATCTTTTTCCAAATTGCAAAGTGACCTGCTGTACAACACATTGCTTTTTGGTGAACAGTTGGGTATTCAATATATCGATATGGCTCTTCATTAGCCATAGGGAATCCTAACTTTGCTAGTGCCATTCTACCTGACATGTTTTGGAAGCCATTAAAGTACTCCCATTTAAGACCAACTTCTTTACAAGACGCTGCACAAATTTGAGCGTACTGATTTGATACAGGAGTATCAATTTTTAGAATATAAGCTTTCATAGTTTTCCCTTTAGCATATTATATACTTCAAAGTCTTTAAGGTAATGTTCTTTTATAGATTGCTTTACTTCATCGTCAAATTGTATTTCGTTGCCTTTAACTACTCTATTACCGGATTTGTGTTTTGGTAATTCGTGTTCGGTAGGCAATCCGTGATTTGTCATAAACTTTTGTAAGTTTGCTTCTAGATTATCGTACAATAAGAACGTACCATATTGTCGCCCTTTGTACTTCATATAATCTGTCTGTATTCTACCAGTAGCTTCTGGATTAATCTTCATCGCACAGTTATTTATAGTAAGATTCTTATAATCTTGCAATGATGCTTTTACTTTTCGGTCCCACTTCTTTCTAAAGTAATACATACTTAGTTGGCGATCAAATGGATCTCTTATTACACCAAATATTTTATACTCGTTTAATTGCTGTGGAGTAAGAAACTTATCTTTAACGATATCTTCTAATGTATAATGAACATATTTGTTTGCCATTATAGGTCTACGAATAGGATTCTTTCCTAACGTAGATTTAATTTTAACGTCGTCAACGCCAGAATGCACAGCCTCTCTATCATCTATATTTTTAATTAAATAATGAGTAATGCTACTGCACGCTGTTTTAGGTATACGTACAAAACAAACTTTGTACTTGTGACTAATATACATTATCTATCGACCTTGATCATATCCTTTTATTGCCAATTTTGGACCAGTAGATCCAAAGTATTGTTCGGCATAAACTTTTCCTGGGCCATCGTATCTTTTCACATGTCCATACCAATGAGGTATAAGTGTATATGAAGGCCATATAGTTGTTTTATCAGAAAATTGTGGAAGGAACTGAGATAAGAATCGATTGCCGGTAGACATATAAGGATGATCGCTTAGCATGTGCGGCTTTAGTGTATGCAATTTATCTATGATTGCTCCTACAACTTCGTTCCCAGGATTTGCAGCTAATATAGGTGAACAATATCCTGGCTTTGCTTTTTCATTTTCGTAAACAGTATAAGCATGGTCAGCGGGACTTGTAAATAATTCATCCGTGTTTTCAAGACAAACTGAATCTGCGGCTGGCCAAAATCCACCTTGCTCATATATCAACTCATATCGAATAAGATCATGTGCACCAGCCCACTTGCGCCTTCTATAGTATTCTTCTATAAGTGATTGGTTTTTCCACTTACGATCCCATAGCATCTTATCTGTAAATACATTATATTCCCAGTCAGGATGTTTATCACGCCAAGTATTCATCCACTTAGTTGGTGCTGGGTTAGGACCAATCCAAATGTGGCTCATTTTCTTTTCAATATTCATTATATCTCCATGCTCTCAATAAAAAAGGTAGCCCGAAGACTACCTTAATATTTATATAAGTTTGCGAGATCTATTTTTCGTCTTTAAGCTTTGCTACTTCCTTCATACACGTTTTCGCTTCCTCGTGTAATCCCATTCTTGCTAGCTCGCCAGCCGCTCTCGAATAACCTACTATTGTCATTGATCGATCTAGCGAAGACCACAATGCAGACAATGGAGAAAAAACATAATTTCTTGTTAAAGCTGTCATTAGTTCCACCCTCGTAAATTTTCATTCCAGGTATCATTAGCAATAGAACGTATATCGCCGCGGCAGATGCCGATGTCACGAAGTTCAGAGTCTGTTAATCTGTGTAGTGAGTTGAATGTTTCGCGACGATTTTTCCAGCGGGAGTATTTTGATATGATGTTATTTAACATGAGGGTCCTTTCCAAAATAAATGCTTCATTGTATTAACAATATTATTTATCTTGGAAATGGGTAAATAACGGTTACCAATTTAATATATCCGCTAGTCACTAGCAGAATATGTGACACTTTGTCAAGTAGTATAGATGCCGTAAAATACTATTCCAAAGAATATAAGCACTATTATAAGTTGCTTCCATTCTTCAGGATCTTTATAGTTAAAGTTAGACATTATCTACTAATATAAGATCGTAAGTTGCACCACAACCTACTGCACCTTGAGTAATAACATCAACTTTAATGTCAGTTTTTTCTGGAAACCTAAGGGGTACAGCATATTCAAAGTTTACTGGATTACCACCTTGTGATCCAAGCTGTGATTTGATATTAAAAGCAGTTCCATTATCAACTGGCCTTGCCATTAATCTAAAGTATACCGGAGCATTTGCTTTATCCATTGTGCAAGTTAATTGCATTAGGTAAGCCGTTTTACCAGCAGGAACTGTATAGGTCGTCATCAAAGTTTGACCGTTATCTGCTAGGATAATAGCGTATGATGTTCCACCAATTGAGAAGGTAACATCATTCTCATTTTGGTCGCCTGTCATATATGCACGATAGATACGATAAAACTCTGCGGTAGTTGTTCCACCAATTGTTGTTTCTTCTGATATGATATTATAATTTACGTCAAGTCCTTCAACCACAACTGTTTCACCAGATTGAGATGAAGAAGCAACTGCAACTACGCCCGCTGCGGTTGGCCAAGTATATACACCATTTGAACCATCCCAAATAGTAGTCGTACCATTAATATCGGCACCTGTATGACCGAACTTATTAATATGTGAATAGCCTTCTACTTGCCCTGCAGCAATTGGAATATTAGACGCCGAACCAAATGTATTAATAACATTCCCGTCTTTATCCGATAGCATAACAACTTCAAATACCTTGGTGTTGTTATGTAAATACCGATCTTCTTGTGTTGAATACTGCGCCATACTAAAAAGCCCTTATGTTTTACTGTATTTATAACATAAGGGCTTTTAAGATTTTTAGAAACGGAAGCTTAGACCTACAGTTGTGTCTTTATATTTCCAATCGTCATCAGCCGTGACTGTAACATATGCTGTTGCAGCATCACCTACGCCATAGGCGGCTTTGACTTCTGATCCAACAAAATCAAAGTCTGTAGCACTCGAGTAAGCGCCTTTTACTTTAGGTGTTAGCATCACTCCAAGCATATCAACTTCTACACCAGCATCATATGCCCATGCTTCAGTTGTTACATTATATTCGGTTTTGCCGATTACTGCTGGGCGTTCCCAACCTTCAGCTGAAGCAGCACCTGCAAAAGTTACAGCCGCAGCGGCCGCTAAGATTACATGTTTCATATTTTATTCCTTTTTTGTTAAAAAATGAGGGGCCG
>FZLS01000077.1 GCA_900197625.1 Rhodobacteraceae bacterium Water-Bin34
GGTGCTAATTTATCTATTAATGTAGATTTTGGAATTGGGTTTACTAAATCACCACAAGCGGATGATACTACAATCCTTAATGACGCTTTTAGTTTCCTTACTGCCAATATTGGCGAGATTATTTCCTTCTCTGGAATTAATCCAGGCGCTGGTTATTCTCTTACTCCTGTACCTATTATAAGAAATAATTACATTGCAGCCTTTAATAGACGTGATTTTATAGTGACAATTGACAACCTGCAGGGATTCTATCAGACAGGCGAAAGACTCACTCAGACCGTGGATCTCCCAGGGTATGATATAGTATATTCAAGTATTAGTAATACAGTTGCTGTTACTCCAGGTGAAGGTGTGAGACAAAATAATACTTTGGCTACTGGTGTAGTTGAGTCAGTAAACTCTACTGTATTAAACCTTAAAGATACAGTTGGAGCATTTGATGATACAGCTGACATTATAACCCTTTCAACTAATGCTACTATCACGCCCGCATCGAGCGGTGTTGCTCAGAGTAATGGTACTAGTATTGCTACTGGTACATTAAAATCAAAAGTAAATAATGGTGATGGTACTTTTGATCTTAAGATTAGAAGATTAAGCTTTGGTCAGTCATTTATTTCTGGCGCATCTTTAGCAGGTATCACTTCTGGAGCAAATTCTAATATTATAAATGTTGTTCAAGACCCAGATAGCCTTCCTATTGGATTTAATGCTGTTGTTACTGCAAATGTACAAACTGCTAACGGAGTAGCCACTGAGGTAGAGGTTATTAACTCAGGGTATGGATATCAACCTAATACAACTCTTAATCTCGTTATGAGTAACTCACAGTTTATATCGAGCGGTAAAGCAATTGTTGAGAAACAGGGTGTTGGTCCAGGTAGATGGATATCTAGTGAATCATTCTTAAATGATACAACTAAGATACAAGATAGTAATTATTATCAAGAGTATTCCTATGTTGTAAAGACAGGCTCAGCATTAGATAAATACTCAAGTATACTAAAAGAAATGTTGCATGTTGCTGGGTTTAAATTGTTTGGTGAAGTTATTAAGACTAGAGAGATATTTGCGCTTAATGTTGATGTCACCGATGGGGATGAAGCAAATACACAACACCATGTTACTGTAGCTAACACGTATGAGAGCTGGATGAATTAATGTCACACTATATTGTACCTAAAAACTTTGATATCTTTGTAGCCGAGCAGTTCGTTGAATCACTTACTGAACCCGCTAATAATTTGCTGTACATGTTTTACGGCAATCACTTGCCGTTTGAAAATGATAATAATCCACCCAAACCACTCAATTCCATATCTGGGACTTTCCATGATGTATATGACAACATGATCGGTGGTAAGAAAGTTAGAGCCCAAGATCTTGCTCATGTTGTACCGAAGTATATTTGGGAATCTGGTACAATTTATGATGAATATGATAATAAAACTGAAAATCTATTTACTAAAAAATTCTATGTAGCTGTCAAAGAAGGTTCATATTATAATGTATTTAAATGTCTAGACAATAATAAAAGAAGCAGGTCAACTCAGAGTCCGCTTAAGTCTGAATTTGTACAAGGGGATGAAATTTATACTACAGTTACTGACGGCTATCAGTGGAAGTATATGTATTCTGTGTCTGAAGCTACATGGGATCAATTTACAACTGAAGATTTTATGCCAGTAGTGGCAAATAGTGCAGTAAGTTCTTCTGCTATTGACGGTGCTATCTATAAAATTAGTATTGATAGTGCCGGTCAAGATTATAGTTCTTATGCCGAAGGATTTATAACTGATACAAACATTGGTGGTGATGATAAAGTTATAGAAGTATCTGGCACAACTAGTTTAGTGTTAACTACGGTAAATGCAAGTAACACTTTTACCAAAGAAGAGATTACAACCTCTTTTCTCGAAGCAATTTTAATATCTGATGGCGGGCTAGGGTTTAGTAATACAGATACAATTAATATTACTGGCGGGTCACCAACCGTACCAGCTACAGCTACACTATCTACTAACTCTACTGGCGGTATTACTGGTATTAATTTAACTAATAAGGGCAAGTCATATCAAGAAACGCCAACTATCACAGTTACTAGCTCTACTAATACTGCTGCAGCGATCTTAACAGGTAGAATTAAGTCATCAACAGCTATAGTTTCGAACGTAGATGGTAATACAATTACAATTACGTCCGTTGAAGGCTCAATTACAGAAGCAGATGAAATTACTGGTGCGCAGTCTAACGCTGTTGCTAATATTAGTAATGTCGTAAGAGTCGGTGACTTACTCTCACCTAATAGTGACTTTTATAAAGGATCAACGTTTTACATTGATCACGGAACCGGTGCTGGTCAGTTTGCTACTATCGATGATTATATTGTTACATCGCAAGCTAAGAGAATAATTCTCAATACTAGTTTCGCAACACCATTGGCTGATGACTCACATTTTATTATTAGTCCTAAAGTAGAGATTGTTGGTGATGGCACTGGCGCTGCTGCTCTTGCAAGAGTTAATAAAGTACTTAATGCTAATAATATTGCCAACGTTCAAATGCTTTCCATTGGATCAGGTTATACATACGCTGATATTAGTATTACAGGCAACTCAGGATTTGTAACTAACGCGTCTTCTAACAGTTATTTACAGACTAGCGCTAATGCTAGAGCTATCCTTTCTCCTTGTGACGGGCATGGGTTTGATGCAAAAAGAGAGTTATTTGCTAACAGAGTTGGTATAAGCGTAACCTTTGCTAATACAGGCGGCGGTGTAATCTCTGCAAATAATGATTACAGGCAGGTTGGTATTTTAAGAGATCCAAAATTTGCAAATGGTGTATTAACAATATCATCTTCAGACACGGCGGCTATATCTGGTGAAACAATCACCGGTACCAATTCATTGGCTACAGCATACGTATACAGTGCTTCTGCAACAGAGCTATTAGTTAGTAATATTGTAGGGTATTTTGAAACATCAGAAAACATAACAGGCTCAGCTGGAGCAAATGTTGTTATAAGTACAGTAGATCAGCCAACAACCTACTTCAGACAGACATATAAATATACAGGTGAAGTAACCACAGCACAAGGATTAGAAGAGGATGAGCTTATTACTCAAGGCGAGTCTCAATCAAATGCTAAAGTTCTAATACCATTGGAGTCAGGTACTGGTACATTTGAAGTAACAAACCAAAGAAATACATTTCTTCTGTCTGATAGTGCTACTAATACTGATAAATATATTAACGGACAGACTTCAGAGGCACAGGTTAAACTAACAAGTACATCTCTACCACAAGTAGTGGACGGTACTGGTGAAGTACTATATCTTGAGAATTTTACACCAGTAAGTAGAGACAATAACCAGTCGGAAACATTTAGAATAATTATTGAGTTCTAGGACAGAATATGGCAACTTTAGATACAGATTTTAATATTAATCCTTATTACGACGACTATGATCCGGATAAGCAATTTTCGCGAATCCTTTTCAAGCCGTCTGTTGCTGTACAAGCGCGTGAGTTAACTCAGCTGCAGACAATACTACAGGAACAGATTCGTAGATTTGGTAATAATATTTACAAAGAAGGTACAATCGTCGACGGTTGTGGGTTTTCTTATAATGATAGTTATAACTACGTTAAGGTTAAAGATATTGATGCCAATGGTGTACAGCTATCAACGAGCTTAACAGTTGGCCACGAGGCGCGCGGTACGGTAACCGGAGTTAAAGGTATTGTTAATAATGCAATAGCTGGACTAGTAAGTCAAGAGCCAAACCTTAACACTCTCTATATTGATTACTTTACTACAGGTACATCTGGCGAGAAGGTATTTAGTGCAACTGAAAATATTGAAATCTTTGATACTGCTAACACTCTTGTAGCCACTGTAACAGCAGCTGGCTCAATTGTTAATAATGCAATCGGTCAAGGCTTTGCAGTAACCTGTTCAGAAGGTGTTGTATTCTCAAAAGGTCATTTTTTAAGCGTTGATAAGTCATTTGTAGTAGTTTCGAAGTATAACGATACACCTGATATGGTTTCTGTTGGATTCTCAGTAGATGAAACCATTATTACATCAGATGCAGATAGTACACTACTAGATAATGCAGCTGGGTTTAATAATGAAACTGCCCCAGGTGCAGATAGATTACAATTATCCCCATTCTTAGTTGCTATTCCGACTGGCGATGCTATTGCTAATGCCAACTTTATGTCCATTATGGATTTTCAAGCTGGCCTACCAGTAATGCGGAAGACTACAACTCAGTATAATGAAATTGCCCAGGAAATGGCAAAGAGAACAAATGAAGAGAGCGGTAGTTATACAGTTCGTACCAATGAGCTTAACATTGAATCACCTGCTAACGTAAATGCGTATAATACTGCCGCTAACACGACAGCAGCAAATTCTACCAATCAGTTTGAATTAACTATTGGACCTGGTTTACATTATGTTAACGGTCATCGCGCTGAGCATTTTAATACTTCTAGAATTCAAATACCAAGAGCTATTGCTAACGCTGCCATTGAAGATGTTTCAATCAGTACGTCTCTAGGTCAGTATGTTTCAGTAAAGGAATATATTGGCAACTTTGATGGACATCAAGGCTCAACAGTTGATCTTTATGACACTGTTCAGACTGCAATTACTGATACAGACACGCCGTCGGCAGCTGCTACAGGCACTAAAATTGGTGAAGCTAGAGTTAGAAGTGTTGAATTTGATAATGATGGTATACCCGGCCAAGCAGAAGCCGTATATAAGGTATATTTATTTGATATTGATATGAATGAAGGTGCTGATTTTAAGAAAGTGCGTTCGTTACATAAAGCATCTAGCGGAGCAGCTGATGTTGTACTCTCTAATGGTAATGCAGTAATACAAGAGAGAAACCTCAGTACTGCAATTTATCAGCTACCAAAAAGTGGATTAAAAGCTGCTATAGATTGTAATTATGAATATAGAACAAGCCAGACGACTGCTAACTTAACAACTAATTCAGTTACTATATCTGCTACTAATACACAATTCCCCTACTCAGGTACTCTTTCCAGAGATGAGAAGCGTGAATTTGTTCTTATTGCTAATAAAACTCAAGGCGGTCTAAGAAACGGTCAGCCTGTTAATACAGATGATGTTGATATTACTGTAGGTGGTGTTAATAATACAGAAGCAACAATTACTATAACAGGTGCTGTATCCGGTCCGTATACAGGTACTTTTGATGTTATTCATAACGTCAGAGCAACAAATAAGTTACCTCTATCGAAAACTTTAGATACAGCATTTATTAAAGTTGATACATCTAATAATGCCGCTACTACGCTTGGCCCGTTCTCAACAGGACTAACTGACGTTAAAGAGATTGTAAGTGTTAAGTTAGGTAGCGCATCTTGGGATTATTTAGATAATAGTTATACAGATGTAACAAGCAGCTTTATTCTTAATAAAAACTGTTATGATAACTTCTATGGTATTTCAACATTAACTAAAAGACCATCGCTTACTATAGCTGCTAACTCAAAGCTATTGATTGAAGTAAAGTCATTTAAATCAGAAACTAGAACAGGCGGTAAGGGATTTTATACTATATCAAGCTACAAGGATAGTGATGGAACAACATCATTAAATCCAGGCGATATTCCAGTCTATACAAGTGAAACAACAGGTAATAGATATGATCTGAGAAATGTAGTAGATTTTAGACCTGCAGTTGCTAATACAGGTGCTTATTCTAATACAGTTACTTCTGCTACTATTAATCCAGTCTCAACTGAAAGCTTTAGTGGTGGTGATCTTGTAATCTCAGCGCCTAATAAATTGTTTAGTTGTGATATAGAGTATTACCTACCAAGAGTCGATAGATTAATTATTACAGAGGCTGGGTACTTGCAAGTTAAGCATGGTACACCATCTTCTAGCCCGTTACCACCTCCTGGTAGCCCGAACTCTCTGTCGCTCGGTCTTATTAATATACCTCCTTTTCCTTCACTTACACCAGTTGAAGCTTCAACAAAAGAGAGACGTAATGAATCAATTGCTATAATTCAAGAAAATACAGCCCGATATACAATGAAAGATATCGGAGCAATTGATAAAAGACTTAAGAGACTAGAGTATTACACTGCATTAAATGCTCTTGAGACGAAAACAGCTGATATGACTATTACTGATGAAGACGGTAATGATAGGTTTAAGTCAGGTATTCTTGTTGATCCATGTACAGATTTAAATATCGCTGATACGACTAGCGGTGAGTTGAGAATTGGTAAAGATACAAGCGGTACAATGTTTGTTCCTAGCTTTAAACATAGATTTATTAATCTTAAAATTGCTAATACAGTAGGCTGTATAGTATTTGAGGATAATCAAGTAGTAATGCCTAACGCGCAAGAACATCTTATTATTGATCAGCCAATTGCAACAGATAATAGATTCTGTACAGAGAACTTCTACAGATTTAATGGAGTTGTTAAAATTGACCCGTCATATGATGGCGGTTACTCAGAGGATAAAATACCATCTAAGCCGATCGTAATTGATACAGCTAGTGGTATAAATGAATTGTTTGATACGTTCTCTGATACATTCCCTCTTGTTAAAGTCGATAAGCTAGCACACCTTGGTACAGAAACTGAAGTAACTTATAGTAATACACAAGTAAGTGATGGTACAGTTGATATTGAGCGCCAATCAAGCTGGTCATATAATGGACAGACCTATAGTGGTAATACTTACTGGTATAACAATCGCGACTACGAGCAGACAATTACTACAGAAACTAAGACTGTTACTACTACAGATAGTTATGAAGCAATTATTACAGAAGCCAAGACGGGTGTTGAGTCACAAGATCATAAGTTAGGTGACTTTGTTAAAGATATTCAGTTTAATCCGTTTATGAGACCGCAGCGTATAAATATTGTTGCCTCAGGGCTAAGACCAAATACTAATCACTTTTTCTTCTTTGATGAAAAATCAATTAATAATGATATTCGCCGTGGTACTCCTTATGCTAAGAAAGCACAGAGACGATGGAATAATGATAATCCAAGGGACATTGTTCAGATCGGTATTAAAGTAGGTAGTAGTGGTGTTAAGACAGATAGAAAAGGGCGTTTATGGGCTGTATTTAACATGCCTGGTGATACATATAATGTGGGTGATCGCCAGTTGATTATTATGGATGAGAATGATATTACTAAAAAAGATCAATCAACATCCAAATGTCAAACAACTTACAGTGCGTTTAACTATTCAGTAGAGAAAACTGATCTTACTATTGCAACACGTACTCCAAAGTTTGATATTTCAGTAAGAAATGATACACATAAAGAAGTAACAGTTGAATCATCTGATTATATTAAAGAGATTGAAACAACATGGAGTTATGATAATTACTGGAGTAACAATACATACGAATATACAACTACCCAAACTTATAATGACGCAGATAATTCTATTACGTATGATTACGAGTACAATTATGGTGCAAACTCAAGTTATAAACATACAACCACGACTACTGGGTCTACAGTTAATGGTATTGGCGGCTTAAATAATAACAGTAACTATAATGGTTACTATGGTGGTTATTATCGTTATTGGGGTGGCGGTCTCGGATACCTCGGCACCTTCAGCTTATAATTAGGACATAACAAATGGCAATTAATTTTACTAAACCATCTAGCTTTACTGGGCAATTCTCTTCTTTAAAGAGTCTTGATGATCCGGTAGCACAAACTTTTGAAATATCAAAAGACCACTGCCCTGATTCTGACGGCTGCTACATTACGAGCATTGCTGTACATTTTGCAGCGAAAGATCCTAATTTTGGTATTAACTTTGACTTAAGAACTGTTGAAGCTGGGATGCCGACTAGAACAGTATTACCATTCAGCCAGGTGCATTATGATAATATTTTTGTAAATACATCTGTTGATGGCTCTGCAGTAACTATGGTATATTTCAAGGCGCCTGTTTATGTAAAGGCTGGTCGTAAGTATGCATTCACTATTAGACCAGACGGTCAAGTTCCAACATATAAAGTGTTTATATCTAAATTGGGTAATGCTGATCTAAGAACTGGAGAAATTGTTACATCTAACTGGGGCGAAGGAGCCTTCTTTACTTCTGCTTCACAGGCTTGGACGCCTATTTCCGGTGTCGATTTAAAATTTAGAGTTTATAGAGCTCAATTTGATCTTAGTATAGATCCGCAAGTTACACTTGTTAATGACGATTATGAGTTCCTAACAGTGCAAACTTCAACTGGTACATTTCAAGAAGATGAAGAGCTGTATAAACTCCCAGCATCATTTAATACAGGTAATGTAAGTACTACTTTACCATTAGTTACAGATAATGCTGACGCTAATACAGTTAACGCACAAGCAACAGGTGTTTCTACTGCGTTTAATAATAGTTATTCACCAGGCGATAGTATTGTTATTAGAAGCCGTGCTAACAGCTCCATAGCTGATGTAGTAACTGTTGATTCAGTAGAATCAAACACTGCACTTACTATTAGAGGCGGTTTTAAAATTGGTGTAAATGACGGTGAAGCTGCACTAACACCAACCGCACTAGTCAAAAGCTTTGATCCAGCTGCCGGTGATCTTACTCTTATTGCATCTACTGCTAGTAACAGTACGCATAAGTTTGAAGCCGGTGATACTGTTATCGGTACTGAATCAGGCGCTACCGCGACTATTACAACAGTCGATAATAGAATTGTAAGCTACTACTTACCACACATTTATAAAACTACTCCATCGAGAACAAGAGTTGAGTCTTCTGCTGTGTTTAGAAATAGTGCGAACACTCAAACAACGAATAAAACTATTGCCTTTGGAATGCAGAATAAAATTTCTGATATGGAAGTTGCCGTATACAGTAAATCAAATGAGATATCAGGTACAGATGTAGTTAAGTCGCTTGTAATTACAAATGAATTAAAATACAATACCCCGGTTTCAGCACCTATGCTTGATGTTGGTATCTCTAATATTCAGGCATTTAAAAACACCATCTCGAATGATAATTCAAATGAAAAATTAGCTGGAGTAGGTTCTGCTAATACGAAATATGTTTCTAAGTTAGTTAATCTATCATCAGGCATTGAATCAGATGATATTGAAATGTATCTAACAGGTTATCGTCCTCCAGGTTCTGAGTTTGAAGTGTATGCAAAGATTATTAACGAAGCAGACAATGATACTCCTAATAACAGGCAGTGGACTAAACTCGGCCAGACCCAAAAACAGGCTGAAATGTTCAGTAACATAAACAGACCTAATGACTTTAGAGAGTTTAGATACTTTATTCCAACATCGCCTACAGTTAATGAAACAAATAAACAACCTGGCACTGCTAATACTACAGCTGATAGTACCACTGTAAGTATTGCAAGTGCTTCTACATATTACTCCTCAGGTGATCTAATTTACCTAGGTAATAGCTCTAAAAGCTATTTTGTAGGTCGAGTTAGCTCTGCTAATTCCAGTGCTGTTGTACTATATGAAGCTTCAGATAGAATATCTGATAGTGTTAATCATTACAAAATTTTAGATGATGAGAAACAATCTGCATTTAGATATATTGATAATGCTGGCCAAGCCAGATTAAATTATTATGATTCATCAGGGCGTAAATACGATAACTTTACTAAGTTTCAAATTAAAGTTGTATTCTTAGCAGATCAAACTAATACTGTACCTAAACTTCAAGATATAAGAGCAATTGCTCTAACGGCATAATATGGCAAAGTTAATTAAAACAGATAACGAACAGTTTCAGAAGGATCCCAGCACTGGGGCGCTTATAAATACTGATATGCGTGCTTACAAAGCTGCTGTTATTCGTAAACGTAATTATAACCGTATTGATAGTATTGAGATGCAGGTAGCTAATCTTCACGCAGAAGTAAAAAAGACAGATAATACCTTAGAAGAGATTAAAGGTATGTTAAATACTATTTTGAGGAATACAGATGGCTGAACGCAAATATTATAATGCAAATCTTGTATATCAGACTGATACATTCGGCGCTTGGGTTGACCGTACTAATCAGTTAGTACATGATGCGTTAACAATTACCCTAACTGCTCAGCAGAATTCATCTGGTGGTATTACAACTGGTAATGTTGTTATTACTTCGAATCTGTATAACTTTGATACTGATACTTACAGTACTACTACTGGTGGACAGTTACAAGCTAATGTAATTATTGCTAATACCTCTTTACGCGGTGGTAATATGACATCAAGCGGACTATTGTCTATTGATTCTAATACTGCTTTTCATACAGATCAAATTACTATTACAGCTAATAATACTGAAGAAAAAATACTTACAACTGGTGATCAGTTTGAAGTCAGAACTACTGCAGTATTAATGAATAATGAAACGGTTAGAATTAGTGCTAACCTGCATGTTAATACTTCATCTTCTAACGTTTCTATTAATTCAACTGCTACACATATTTCTGGTACAACATTAGATATCAATTCTACTACAGTAGATATGGATGGTAGTTTCTTAACTGCCGACTATAACGATATTACTTTTACAGCTAATGATCAGTCATTTAAAGCCAATTCAACGATTACTGCCTTAGATATTAATAATAATGGAAATTCAACTTCAACTACTATTGACGGCAATACGTTTGTAGTAGATGCTGATGAAACCACATTTAGTGCTAATGTAACGTTTGGAAGTGATGCTGCTGATACTGTATCATTCGTGTCAGATGTAGATACAAATATTATTCCTTCAGCTAACGGAACTAAAGTACTCGGTTCAACTGCATTTAGATGGGATTTATTTGCTGACGACGCTACTGTCGATGATCTAGCAGTAGATACTACTCTACAGGTCAGCGGGCAGACAGATCTTAATGGTGATATTAATCTTGGTAATGCTAACTCAGATACAATTTCGTTTGTCGGTGAAGTAGATACAAATATTGTACCTTCTGCTAATGGTACAAAAGCTCTAGGTACTACAGTTGATCGTTGGGACTTAGTAGCTGATGATGCCACAATAGATGATCTTACTGTTGAAGCTAATGCTCTTGTTTCAGGTAAATTAAGTGTTACTGGAGATATTGTAGCGAATAGTGATGTCGATATTAAATCTGAAGCTAATACTAATACGCTTAGAGTAAGAACTACATCTACTTTAACGGGTGCAGTTACAGCAAGCAATACATTAAATGTAGTAGGGAAGTCTACACTTGCTTCTGCCAACGTAACAGGCGGCCTTCAAGTAAATGGAGCAGTCGATTTTAACAGTACGGGCGACTTTGCTAACAACGTTAACTTCCAGGGTGCAATAACTGTAGCAGATGATATTACTGCTAGCAGCGACGTAGATATTACTGGTGAAGTCAATGCCGCATCGGCTGCTATTGTAGGCGCTGCAGCTGTTGGAACTACTTTAGCTGCAGGCAATACTACTATAACCGGTTTTGTAAATGCAACCACATCGATTCAATCGGGTAATGACCTAACAGTAGGTGGTGATGCAGATATTACAGGTGAAGTTAATGCTGCAACAGCGGCTATTACAACAAGCGCAGCAGTCGGCGCTAATGTAGTTATTAATACTTCATCTTTAACTGTTGGTAATTCATCAGTAAATTCAGTTATTAATAGTTCAAGTATCGATACAGATGGAACTCTAATTGTAAAGGGTGATACATCGCTCAGCTCAAATGCTGCGTTCATCAACTCGTCAGCTGTAGCGTTAGGTCTTAATACTGATATCATTGATAGAGGTGCAAATACTGCTAATGCTGCTGCTCAACCTACACTTACAGTATATGGTAATTTTGAAGTAAAGGGCCAATCAATATTGGCCAGTGATGAAGCATTATCGCTTAATA
>FZLS01000173.1 GCA_900197625.1 Rhodobacteraceae bacterium Water-Bin34
CACGGCAAGTTTTTTCTCGCAAACAACTTTTAGATCGTGTTTGGGAAAGTAATACCGAAATTGAAACGCGAACAGTTGATGTCCATATTGGTCGGCTGAGAAAAAGTTTAAAAGAAGTGTCTAATAAAAATTTAATAAGAACCATAAGAGGATTTGGTTATTCTCTTGATAACGTGAATTAATTTGCTCTCATCAAGCTTTAAAGCGTCTTCGCACATTTTCAAAACCTAATGATTTATCTACTTAGTCAGCGGACACCGCCATTATTTTTAATGAATGGTTACATGAACAATTTCATTAATAAAGTTTGATCGAATCAAATCTTTGAACTGGGCTTGCAATTAAGTCTGTATGATGCTGACTTTCAAATATCTAACCACACTCCTCATGGGTTAAAAACAAAAGTCCTTGAGCAGTTTTGACTGCACAAGGCTAAATTGTTATCGATTAAATCAACCTTGTTGGGATGCAAGCAATGCTTGGACCAGCTTCCTAGCAGTATCATCGTCTACTACTGGCGTCACAGTTGGGAAATTACACTGCCCTGACCAGCCCATCATCCACGAAGTTAGGGTTTCCTGATTATCAGATTCAATTACAGCCCATCCACAGCCATTTGGTATGTCATGCCAACGTCCAATCTGTTTTACACCATCAGGAAGTTCTCCAGCAATTTGTTCTGGCGTCATACTTGCAAAAAAAGCTTGGGTATCAGTCTTTTTATCATTTTCAATTTGATATTGGCACATAAAAATCATAGGTCACTCCATCTCTAAGTTACTTTAAGAATAAGTTTAATTATAGGTCGATCCACTTGGTAGTTATCGCATGGCGATAACCAATAGGATCTAATTAAACACTAGGTAGTACTTAAGATTAAAGCATAAAATCAATAAAAGTCATAGATAAAGTTTATGGCATTTTCAATATTCGCACCGTTTTGAATATTTGATGGTATTAGCTAGAAGGCATTGTCAGATAAATTTGGCGCCCCAACCGTGGTAGTTAATTTTTTACAAATGAATTTAAACTGATGCCTAAACTCATTTGTATGATGTCACCATTCAAACGAAGTGCGGACTAATTAGGTAGTAATTTTACTTAGCAGATTTAGTTCTCTGTAAAGGAAATCAACAGTTAATCTTATTTTTTTTAACTGAAATTTTGGTGGGTGATAAAGGAGATACATATTCATTTTTAAATCTCCGCTTGTTGAAAGCCTTCCATCTTTAAGTTCAATTTCTTGTAATTGACCAGTTGATATTTCTTTTGCAACCCCCCAGCTTGGTAGAAGTGCAATGCCTTGCCCGCTGACAACGCTTTCTAAAAGTGATTGTCCATGATTACTGACGTATTTCGGTGTCAGCTCTATATCTTTCCATGTTTGGTTTTTTTGCGCTTGCCAATTTAATACACCGCGAGGTGTTCTGTACATAAAAATGGGAAACAAGTTTAAATCATCTGACGTTTGTGGCTTTCCATTTTGATTTATAAAATCTGGTGAAGCTACCAAAATGAAGTTATGTTTGCTCAACTGACGGGCAACGACTTGCTCAGGTAAATCTGATGTAGCTCTGATCGCGATGTCGGCATCGTTGCTAGAAAGGCTCAATGTTTGATCTGTAATATTTAAATCAAATTCTAAATCTGGATAAAGTTTTCTCATTTTATCTATTGCAGGGAGAACATAAAGCTCAGCATAGGCTGGCATTGCGGTAATTCGAACGGTACCAGATGGTGATATAGACTGAGCTTTGCACATCTCATCAGCAATCTCGATTGTTTGAAGCGCAGTTTTTATTTCAGCTAAATAAAGTACTCCTAAATCAGTTAAGCTCACAGACCGTGTGGTGCGCAAAAATAGTTCTATGCCAAGGTTTTCTTCTAAATCTTTTATTCGTCGTGACACTGAAGATGAAGGAACGCGGAAATAGTCAGCAGTTTCGCTAAAGCTAAGTGTTTGTGCTAATTTTGAAAAATAGCGGAGTGCGCGCAGTTGATCCATGATGTGAAGTACTTATTGTTGTCTTTATTGCAATAGTATTATCAATAAATAGTGTATTGTCCATATCTATATATAGTTTTATGTTTAATTAACAATTATTAAAATTCAAGGAAAACTGAATGAAAGCTGTAGCTTATAAAGATTATAACTCAAATATTGAAATTATTGAAGTTGCAAAGCCAGAACTTAAAGATAGATCTGTCCTAATTGAAGTGCATGCTGCGAGCATTAATCCAATCGATAACATTCTACATGCAGGGTATTTACATCAAATATTGGAACTTAGCTTTCCACATATTATGGGCTATGATGTATCAGGTATTGTGGTTGAAGTTGGTAAGGAAGTTCATGGCGTCAAAGTCGGTGATGAGGTATTTGCTCGTCCAAATCAAGAAGATGCTGGCTCAATTGCTGAGTTTGCACGTGTACATGAAAATGAGCTTGCAATTAAACCTAAAAATATGAGCCATATAGATGCGGCTTCTGTCCCACTTGCCGGACTTACAGCATGGCAGGCCTTAGCCACGAAAGGTGAGATTAAACGAGGTGATAAAGTCTTGATCCATGCAGGATCTGGTGGAGTAGGTACATTTGCAATTCAGATTGCAAAATATTTTGGAGCAATGGTAACCACAACCACAAGTTCAAAAAATACTGACTTAGTAAAAAGTTTGGGAGCTGACCTGGTAATCGATTATACAACCCAGTCATTCGAGGATGAGTTGTCGGACTATGATTTAGTTATTGATGCGATTGGTGGCGATACATTAACCAATTCTTTTAAAGTTTTAAAAAAAGGTGGAAGATTAATTTCTATTAAAGGTCAGGATACCGAAAATCTTGCTAAAGATTATGGTGTAAATTTTGAATGGTTTTTCATGTCTCCTGATGGAGCAATGCTCACAGAACTTGCCACATTAATTAGTCAGGGCACAATTAAAACTGTCATTGATAGCACATATCCGATGGAGCAGGCACCAAAAGCCTTTGAGATATTAGCAAAGGGACGAGCTAAAGGTAAAATCGTTATTACAATAAAATAAAAAGTTACCATGATCTAATAGTGAAAATTATACAGAAATTTGCCCAAAGTACATTAAGGAATAAAAATATTATGTTTAAGAAAATATTAGGTATTGCGCCAAATCAAGCTGAAGACGGCGCATTTAGCCCTTCACGGCTTTCTTTGAAATTGGCGACATCTACCAAGACTAATTATGATGGAGGAGTATACGTGAACCCTTACACGGGCGGAAAAGCTCGTATACTTGTGGTCCTCACTGAAGAACGTAATATGATGATGGCAAACGGCAAGAAATTTTCAACTGGAAACCATCCAGTTGAAATGGCTTTACCGATGCTGCATTTTATTAACGCAGGTTTTGAATTGGATCTTGTTACACCTACCGGTGCTCCAGCAATTATTGAAGAGTGGGCTATGCCTAATAATGATATATCAGTCGCTACGTTGTTTGCAAAATATGATGATGCGCTGGCTAAGCCTAAAAGCCTAATTGATTTTGCAAACAATTCATTAATAGATGAAAGTCCATATGTAGGTGTATTTATTCCGGGTGGCCATGGTGCGATGTTGGGCTTGCCAAACGATCCAAATCTTGGAAAGGTTTTACGTTGGGCAAAGAAAAAAGATATACATATAATTACACTATGTCATGGCCCAGGAACATTGATGTCTGCGAAAATTGATAGTGAATTTATTTTCAATGGTTATGAAATTGCTTTGTTTCCTGACTCGGTTGACAAACAAACTCCAATAATCGGCTATTTGCCTGGGCATATGCCTTTTAAATTGGGTGAGAAGTTGAAAGAACTTGGTATGCATATTATTAATAAGAAAGCTGATGATACCTGTCACATTGATAGAAACCTCATAACAGGCGCTAGTCCATATGCTTCTAATAAACTTGGTAGGTTAGCTGCTGAAATACTATTAAAAGTCGTAAATTAAAGTGCCTTAGTTTTTTTTGATACGAAAATAAGTAGATGTATATTATATTTAATGAAATTTACTTTTTATATGGCTATAAGATAAAGAAATAAATGAGGGACTTGTCCTTGGCGGGCAAGCGATTAGGTCTAATTCTAAAGCAAGGGCACGCGGGGTGAAGTCTTATTTATATTCTCTGATGCTTCAAGATGTACACAACAAAGCATTGGGATAGTCATGTTTGGAACAAC
>FZLS01000134.1 GCA_900197625.1 Rhodobacteraceae bacterium Water-Bin34
AAATTTTATGTGCATCCACAAGTTTGTCATACAGGGTTCGTGTCATTGAGAAATTCCCTTCTTACGAATGGGATGCTGGGAAAAGAATTCTAAAATTTGTTTTGTGATTTCTTGTGGTATTTCTTCAGCCATATAATGTGTTGCATCAAGCGCTTCACCTTCGACTTGAAGTGCTCGTTGTCGCCAGAGATCAAGTGCATTAAAACAAGTTTCAATAACACCAAATTTCGCCCAAAGGGCCAAAATGGGCATCGTAAGTTTTTTTCCTTGGTCCGCATCGTCATGCTCTATATCAATGCTCGCAGCTGCGCGGTAATCTTCACAGGTCGCATGTATTGTATTGGGATCCTTAAAAGAAGCTAGATATTCCGCTAATGCTTCTGGGGAAAATGGATTTTGACCGTGTGCTTGATTTAAACACTTTAACTTCCAAAATCCTTCTGGATCTGCAGAGATCATTTTTTCAGGCAATGGATTTGGTTGTGTTAGAAAAAACCAGTGCCAATATATCTGTGCAAAATCGGCACTAGTACCAGCATACATTTCCCGTGTAGGTGCAATATCTAATAATACCATGGCTTCAATACAATTGGGGTAGTCAAGGCCAAGTCGATGTGCAACCCTAGCCCCTCGATCGTGGGCACCAACCAAAAATTTATTGTGTCCCATTCGTTTCATTATGGCGACTATATCCTTTGCCATAGCTCGCTTTGAGTAAGGATAGTGTCTGGCGTCAGAGTTTGGCTTTTCAGAGGCGCCATATCCTCGCAGATCTGGGCAAATAACTTGATAAGATCTTGAAAGAATTGGCGCCACAGCGTGCCACATTGCTGATGTTTGAGGGTAGCCATGAAGAAGGACAATTGGCTCTGCATTTTTTGGGCCAGAGTGACGAACAAATAAATTTATACCATCTCCTTCAATATATTCTTCCACAAAACCTTCAAACATTTTGACCTCCCAGGAGAAACTAAACTTTTTCTATTATTACAGATTTGATAGGAATGTTTAATCGTAAAAACTAATTAGTTTTTACGATTATTATCGTTTATGAAAATTATGTTTTTATTTAGCGAAAATCTTTAGGCTTGATATTGTAGCGAGCTAAACGATCATAAAAAGTTTTACGAGGTAGCCCTAATTTAATTGATGCTAATGTTGCTTTCCCATTTGTTTTCCGAAGTGTTTCGCATAATACTAGAGCCTCAAAATTATAGAGTTGATCCGCTAGTGTCTCGTCTTCTTTTTGACTCGAAAGGTCAACATTAAGCAAAAATTGACGTGCAAATTTCCTAAGCTCTGGTATGTTTTTGTTCCAACTTTTTGACATAATTTCTGCGTATATTGTTTGTGGGATATTTGGCATATCTAAATTTAGATGCCTCACTTCTTCTCTAAGAACCTGTTCAAATAACATTGGTATATCTTTACGCCTTGAACGTAAATTTGGTATTGATAGTTCGACTGGGGCTAGAGTTTCGAATAATTTTTTAACTTTTTCATCTTCAATTAGTTTTGAAAAAGGCACTCGGCTTGAGATAAATATTCGTATATTTTGTTTGTTAATTGAAATATTTTTCAATATTTCATGATCGCTTAGTGTAGCCAAATGAAGCGATTGTATTGATAGATTCATCATATCTTCTATTTGAAGAATCTCATTTAAAGAATTTGATGATAAAGCAAAGTTATGAGTTCTAAATACTGCACTTTCTCTCCCTAAAGTATGTAGTGTAAACGCAGCAAGTTTTTTACGCACACCTTCTTCACCAGAAATGAGGACATGTGATTGTATTGATCCAAGTTTTCTTAACAAATTTTGTAAATTTTTACTTGGTTTTGATTGGCCTGGAAAGTTTAATATTGCTGGATCATTACGTAGAATTTCTCGTTCTAATTTTCTTTTTTGCATAATAATATTTCTATAATCAAATGCACGATGAATTGTATCCATGAGCTTATCTCTTGGGCAAGGTTTTTCTAAGAAATCATAGGCACCACTTTTTAATGCCTGCAATGCCATTGGAACATCTGCCTCGCCAGTGAGCATTATCGTTGGCAATTCATTATCTACAGATTTTACGTAAGCTAGAACGTCAAAACCATCATTTTTGGGCATTCGAATATCTGATATGATGATACCTGGAAAATTTGCTCGAATGTTTCGCTTAGCCTGCATTAGACTATTTGCCGCAATAACTGTAATTTCTTCTAGGTTAAGAGTTTGTGTTAATGACAATCGCATTGCATCATCGTCTTCAATTAAGATAACTTGTTTGATCATGATAACATTTTACCATTAGCTACACGAAGTTTAATGCTGAACTCTGCACCACCAGATTTGTGGTTTGAACAACTCATTTCACCACCAAAGCTTCCCACAATTCCATACGATATCGAAAGGCCTAAGCCCATTCCTTTGCTCGCCCCAACTTCTTTTGTACTGTAAAATGGTTCAAAAACTCGTTCAGGATCAATTAACCCATCACCTGTATCTCTTACTGACATTATTACATCAGACCCAGATTCTAATATCTTGATAAAGATCTTTTTATTCTTCTTATTTTGCATTGAGTCTATTGCATTTGTTAAGAGATTTATAACGACTTGTTGTAATCGTACGTGTCCACCCATCACCATTATTTCTTTATCTTCGGGGTGCCATTCAATATTAACTTTCTCAAAATCGATACGTGATTTAGATAAACTTAGCGTCTCTTTTATTACTTCCTGTAGATCAATAACTTCAATTGTTTCTTTTTCTTTACGTGCAAAAGCGCGCAAAGATTTTATAATTCGAGTTATTCTATTGATTTGTGTGCCTATCAAATCAAAATTAATTCTAGCGTCTTCAATTTTATTTAAATCTAGCATTTTAGCACCATTTTCAGAAAAATTCTGCATGGCTGCCAATGGCTGATTTAATTCGTGACTGATGCCAGCTGAAATTTCTCCAAGTGCTTTTAATTTGCCCGCTTGAACCAATTGAAATTGTGTTTTTTTAAGCTGTGCAGTTCTTTTTTCTACTCTTGCTTCTAATTTTGCATTTGCCGCTTCTTCAATTGCTAATTTGTCTATTAGCCTTTGTCTGCGAAGCCAAAGTGACCACAGTCCAGAACCTAATGCAAAAAAGATTGCAGCTGTAAGGCCTGCTTGAACTCTAGCAGAAAATTTAGTTTCCTGAGTTGCCATAAACACTTGAGTAGTCATTTCTAAGCGCGGTATGTACTTCGAAAGTATTAGGGCTTCTTTTGGTAGTTCTTCAGTATTAAAAAATTTATAAATAGTATGATTTAAGAGCATTGACTTTTTATAGTCAAAGAATTTTGAGATCTGGGTTTTTTCATAATGCTTTGTCTCTAAAAATGGTTTGTCTAAAGCACCAATTCTTCGTAATGCCATACTTGGTCTATTAGTAATAAATGCAACATTATTAGCATCAAAAAAAGCTAATGATATATCATCAACATTCCATTGGTATTCAAGCGTTGGTACATCAACTTTAATTATGACCACGCCTTGGGGTGATAACGAACTAGTGTATATTCCCCTAGCTATAAAAATAGTTCTAGCAAGTGTTTGTTTATCTACTGCATAAAAATATCCTAAGCGACCATTCAGTGCTGCTTGAACATAGGGTTCATCTGGATGAATATTTTTTTCAATAGATTTTCCTGAAATTAACTTTGATGATGAAATCACTTTACCAGTTTTATCTATTATTAATATTTGTTCAGAGCCTGATAAAAATACAGTACTTTGTAGTAGTTCATCTATAGATTTAATATCAGAATTTGCTTCAAAGGCCTCTATTATTTTTGGGTTGCGAGCAAGAAGGTTTGGTAATTGTTTGAAGCTAGCCAATTGTTCTAGTAATCGGTTGCTAGATTGGTCAATACGTACTTTTGCGGTTTCACTTAATCTATCTAAACCTAATTGTAATGAATAAAAATACACACCTGTTACAATTATAGATGATAATATTATGTATAATATAGCATATATATTCTGGGCTGATTTTTTGTGCATATTGATTCGCTTACATTTAATCTTATCTTAATGGTCATTTAAATTTTATCATATATATTTTGTGCGATTGTTCGCACAAATAGAAATTTTATTTATATTTTTTTTATTAAGTAACTGATAAAAATAAATAAAATTTTACATTTAAAAATGGTTTGCAATAAAAAACCTTAAGAAGCAATTAACATACACGGGGGAGTACCCCTTATTTCAATTGGGAGGAAATAATGAAAATATTTTTAAAAGCTGCATGTGTTGCAGCAGTTGCAGTAGTACCATCTATAGCTACAGCGGCATGTGATAGTGGTGAAATAGTTATCAAATTCAGTCATGTTACAAATACTGACAAACATCCAAAAGGTATTGCAGCAACTCTTTTAGAGCAACGTATTAACGATGAGATGAATGGTAAAGCTTGCATGGAAGTTTTTCCAAATTCTACACTATACAATGATAACAAAGTATTAGAAGCAATGCTTCAAGGCGACGTTCAATTAGCGGCACCGTCTTTATCAAAATTTGAAAAATTTACAAAACAATTCCGAATTTTCGATTTACCATTTATGTTCAAAAATATTAATGCAGTTGATGCATTTCAGGCATCTGAAACTGGCCAAGCTATGCTAGATTCTATGCAGAACCGCGGCCTACAAGGATTAGGTTACTGGCACAATGGAATGAAGCAAATGTCTGCAAACGTTGCGTTGAATGCTCCTTCAGATGCAAATGGATTAAAATTCCGAGTAATGTCCTCAGATGTGCTTGTAGCACAAATGGAAGCAATGGGTGCAAGTCCCCAAAAGATGGCTTTCTCTGAAGTTTATGGTGGATTACAACAAGGTGTTGTAGATGGCCAAGAGAATACGTGGTCAAATATTTATGGTAAGAAATTTTTTGAAGTTCAAGATGGGACAACAGAAACTGACCATGGCATATTAGATTATTTAGTTGTTACTAATATCGATTGGTTGAATGGTTTAGATGCAGATGTTCGTGATCAGTTTCTAACGATCTTTAATGAGGTAACTGAACTTAGAAACGCTGAGTCTTACGCAGTTAACCAAGCCAACCGTCAAGCTATCATTGATGCTGGTGGTGAAGTGCGTACATTGACATCAGAGCAACGTCAATTATGGATTGATGCTATGAAACCAGTTTGGTCTAAATTTGAAAGTGATGTTGGCGCTGAAAATATTGCTGCTGCTCAAGAAATCAATATGGCAAACTAAAAACAGTTGGCGCGTCGAATGATCGACGCGCCTTCTTTATTTGAGGCAGAGAATTCAGGGGCTATTATGAAAGAAGACAGTTCGTGGGTTGATCGTATTGAAGAAAACTTAATAGCAGTAATATTAGGTACTATGGCTTTATTAACTTTTGCTAATGTTGTCGCTCGGTATGTATTTAACTCTAATATTTTTTGGGCTTTAGAATTAACAGTATTCCTCTTTGCATGGTTGGTTTTACTGGGAGCTACCTACGCAGTAAAGAAGACTTCCCACCTAGGTGTTGATGCAATCATAAATATGCTTGGTGCTAGAAGACGTAGATTTTTAGCTTTATTGGTAGCTCTTGTTTGTATTTTTTATGCTTTCTTGATGCTCAAAGGATCGTGGGATTATTGGGCCCCATATGCAAACTTACCACCAACAGAAGGTCGGTGGTTTCCAGCAGGGTTTGATTTCACAGTCCGTGGTCGCGGGTGGTATGAAACGCAAGATATTCCAGTTCCGTTTTTCATGAGATGGCTTGAAGCTGTTTTCAATGATGGAATGGAATATGAAAAAATGCCCAAAGTTGTTCCATATTTTGTAATGCCGTTATCAATGGCTTTATTGCTTTTTCGCTTTATTCAAGCAGGGATATTAGTTTGGAAAGGTAAAATTGATATGATGATTGTTAGCCATGAGGCTGAAGAAGAT
>FZLS01000032.1 GCA_900197625.1 Rhodobacteraceae bacterium Water-Bin34
GTCTAAAAATTTTTGAATCAGGATGAGTCTTATGCACACAAATGACACCCCTTCAGAAAACCTTTCAAAAGCTACGGCGTGTATTGTGCTTGCAGATGGCACAACTTTTTATGGTCAAGGATTTGGCGCAACTGGTCAAATAGAAGCTGAACTTTGCTTCAATACAGCAATGACAGGCTACCAAGAAATAATGACTGATCCATCATATGCTGGACAAGCTGTGACATTCACTTTCCCTCATATTGGAAACACTGGAATAACATTCGAAGACTCAGAAACAGCAGACCCTGTTGCGAGAGCAATGATTATCAAAAATTTCCCAACATCACCATCAAACTATCGTTCAGAAACAACTTTACCAGAATGGTTGGAAAAAACTGGCCGTATTGGTGTCAGTGGCATTGATACTCGAAGATTAACTAGAGCAATACGCCAGCAAGGTGCACCTCATGTTGCTATAGAGCATAATCCTAACGGAAATTTTGATATCCCAAAATTGTTAGAAGCTGCCAGAAATTTTATAGGATTAGAAGGTCTTGATTTAGCAAAAGACGTTACAATAAATGAAAGTTATGGTTGGAACGAAGAGAGATGGTCTTGGCCTAATGGATATTCAAACAACAAGGACAATGCCAAAAAGGTTGTTGCTATAGATTTTGGTGCAAAGCGTAATATCTTACGTTGCTTAACTTCAGCTGGATGTGATGTAATCGTATTACCCGCGACAGCAACTTCAGAGGAGGTTTTAGCGCATAAACCACAGGGTGTTTTTCTTTCTAATGGCCCAGGTGACCCTGCGGCCACAGGGGAATATGCAGTACCGATGATAAAAGGTATTCTTGAACATAAAGAAATTCCAATATTTGGAATATGTCTTGGGCATCAAATGCTTGCATTGGCTCTTGGAGCAAAAACTATTAAGATGAACCACGGACACCATGGTGCAAATCATCCTGTTAAAGAAGTTTCTACAGGAAAAGTAGAAATCACATCAATGAACCATGGCTTTGCTGTTGATACACAGTCCTTACCGGAAAATGTAAATGAAACCCATGTATCTCTATTTGATGGTTCAAACTGTGGAATAGAATTAGCAGATAGACCTGTTTTCTCAGTACAACACCATCCAGAAGCATCTCCCGGTCCGCAAGATAGCTTTTATCTTTTTGAAAGATTTGCAGCCGCTATATCTTAAATAATTGCATAATCTTCAACGTCTTGCTTAAGCCTCGTTTCAAATGCAAATGAAAGATGTTGCTTCAATGCTTTGCGGGCACTCTCTCCATCTTTAGCTTCTATGGCATTAACAATATCAATGTGTTCCTGTAATGCACTCTCACCACGCCCATCGGCAGCTAATGATGTATTGGCTAATAATGCCATAGTTCTATGAACTTGCTGGAGTTGCTGAATTAAAAAATTATTGTGGCTGGCTAGATGTAATTGATTATGAAATCTACGGTTTGCTCGAGATAATTTTTGTGGGTCACCTATGTATTCCCTATCACTTTCAATCATATCATACAAAACTCGAATTTCTTCAGGACCAGCATGCTGTGCAGCTAAGAATGTTGCCAAACCCTCGAGTTCAGCTCTCACTGTGTATAATTCACCAACTTGATTATGGTTAAGTGTGGCAACCATCAAAGATCGTCCATCTCTGTGCAAAAAAGATTGTGTTTCTAGACGCTGTAATGCTTCACGAATTGGTGTCCTTGATACTCCAAATCTGTCTGCTAGTTCTGCCTCTACTAGCCTATCACCAGGCTTATACGCCCCATCATCTATTGCATCGATGATTAGCTCATAAGGATCTTTGATTTCGTTTTTTTGTCTACTCACAGCCACTCACTTTAAATCTAATTTTCAAGAATGTTAACTTGCATTGGATATATTGTCACGCTTGTTGCTCAAAGGTTTACCAATCATGTTTCTCTCTATAAATTATTCCCATGAAAAGCAATTTATCTCAAATAAAACATTGGGTTTTTGATTTAGATCACACTCTTTACGATCCAAAGGTTAAATTGTTTGATCAAATAGAAGTCTTGATGAATACCTACCTAAAAAAAACATTAAATATAACTCAAGAAAAAGCGATTTATTTAAGAAAATATTACTGGGAAAAATATGGTACCACATTAGCGGGCTTAATGGCAGAACATGAGATAGATCCCGAGTATTATTTAGAGTTTGTTCACAACATTAACTTAAATGACGTTAAAGTTAATTTAAAACTTGCTTCATATATAAATTCATTAGATGGCAATAAAATTATATTCACAAATGGCTCAAGAATGCATGCGAAAAACGTTTCAAAAGCACTTGGATTGTATAACTGTTTTTCAGGATTTTATGGAACAGAAGATGCAAAATTAATTCCCAAGCCACATAAAAAAGCTTTTGAGAACATATTTAAGATTTCTCGCGTTAATCCGAAAAGTGCCGTAATGTTTGAGGATGATCCTAGAAATTTAGTTGAGCCATTCAAATTAGGCATGAAAACTGTTTTAGTTGGTGATTATTTCGAAGCTGATTATATCCATTTTAATACACCTGATTTAAATACATTTTTTAAAGAAGAGCTTAATGGATAAATTCACATGATACGTAAATCTACTGAAATTCTTATATCAGGAGGCGGTATTGCTGGACTGACTTCAGCATGTGCATTCGCAAAAGCAGGTTTTGATGTTGTTTGTGTTGATCCACTACCCCCAATTACTGATTCAGTAAGTACTCATTCAGATTTGCGCTCTACTGCATTCCTTCAACCGGCAAGAAATACTTTAGAAAATGCAGGATTGTGGGAGTGCTTTGAAAAATTCGCTACGCCACTAGAAATAATGCGACTAGCGGACGCTGGTGGCATTAATAATGAAATTCGTATGGTAGCCGATTTCAACGCTTTAGAAATTTCTGATGCGCCATTTGCATGGAATTTGCCTAATTGGCTATTACGTAGAGAGTTAGTAAAACACATTCAATCCCTTTCAAATGTAACACTATTATTTGGACAAAAGACTGGCCGTATCACTACTCGGATTGCTGAAAATTTAGTTATGGTTGGTAATGAACAATATAGTTGCCAATTATTAATTGGAGCTGACGGAAGAAACTCTTCAACACGTCAAGAAATGAAAATTCCAGTTAAAACATGGAGATATGGACAAAAGGCAATAGCAATGGCCGTATGTCATTCATCTCCTCACAAAAATATTAGTACTGAAATTCATAGGTCAGGTGGTCCATTTACGACCGTTCCATTACCTGACAATAACGGCAACCATATGTCTTCTATAATCTGGATGGAAAAAAGTGATAGAGCAAATATGCTTTATAAAATGGATGAAGAGCAATTCAACCAAGAATTAAATAAAAGATCATGCAATATATTAGGAGAAATAAAATTAGCTTCTCAAAGAAATCTCTGGCCCATAATAAGCCAAAAATCTAACGAAATTTACGGTCAAAGATTTGCGTTAATTGCTGAAGCTGCTCATGTTATTCCCCCCATAGGAGCACAAGGGTTAAATATGAGCTTAAGGGATTTGGAGGCATTATTGGAGTTAACAAATTCACATGAAATTGGCAGCACATCCCATCTAGAGGCATACCATGCAGAGCGAAAAAGCGATATAGATCTTAGAATTCGAGGTGTAGATGCATTAAATAGAGCCGCAATGGCAGAAAACCAAAACCTCAGAACTTTAAGACTCAAAGCATTACAAACACTTCATGGCCTGGCACCAATAAGAAAAACATTAATGAAAAAAGGGTTAGGCGCTTAAACTATATCATCTAAAACAGCTTCTAATCTGTTAACTGTTCCATCAATGTCATATAATTTGTCTAATCCAAACATACCCAACCGAAAAGTCGAATAGTCATCAGGTTCATCACATCTTAACGGCACTCCCGCAGCTATTTGAACACCTTTTTTTATAAATTTAGAACCATTTTGCATTTCGGGATCGGTTGTATAACTTACAATGACACCAGGGGCTTCAAAGCCTGGAGCAGCAACAGATTTAATCTGGCGAGCCTTCAAGCACGCACGCACTTTGTTCCCTAGCTCTTGTTGTGCATCTTTCAGACGATCAAATCCAAATATCGATGCTTCGTTTATTGCATTCCTAAATTCTTTCAATGCATCAGTTGGCATCGTTCCATGATATGCATGCCCACCATTTGTATATGAGTCCATAATTCCAACCCAAGTTTTTAAACTTAAAGAAAAACTACTATTTTGTGTATCTTCTAATTTAGATCGTGCAAAATCATTTATCATGACAAGACCTGCACAAGGTGATGCAGACCATCCTTTTTGAGGTGCTGATATTAAAACATCTACACCATTTTTTTTCATATCAACCCAAATACACCCAGAGGCAATACAATCTAACACAAATATACCACCCACAGAGTGTACTGCCTCAGAAATTGATCTTATATAGTCATCAGGAAGTATTATCCCACTTGAGGTCTCAACATGTGGTGCAAAAAATACTGCAGGTTTTTCAGCAATTATATTGGCTACAACATCTTCAATCGGTTGGGGTCTAAACGCAGATTGAGTATGGTCCCCTTCTCTTTTAGCTTTAAGAATTACAACTTCTGATGGGATATCACCCGTTTCAAATATTTGCGACCAACGGAAAGAAAACCATCCATTACGCAAAACCATAACTTTTTTATCAGTTGCAAATTCTCTAGCAACAGACTCCATTGCAAAAGTACCACCTCCAGGAACAATCGCACAAGTATCTGTATTATATACAGAAGTTAGCATTTTAGAGATGTCACACATCACAGTTTGAAAATCTGCACTCATATGATTTAACGAACGATCAGTAAAGACAACTGAAAATTCCAATAAGCCGTCAGGATCAACATTAGGGAGTAAAGCAGTCATGATATTTTCTCTTTCACTTCTATAAATATTAAACTTAAAAAGATTTGTTGATTATTATCTTAAAGGTATAAATTTATTATAAACTAATAGACATTAAATAACAAAATTACGTTTCTCTTCCGATAAAAGAACATTTGATTCAACTTCTCCTACACCAGGTAACGTCATTATTCGACGACGTAGAACTCTTTCAAAGTCACTTAGATCAGTTGCGACAACTTTCAACCTATAATCATACATACCAAGAACGTGTTGAACTAATTGAACCTCAGGAATTGCTGAAACTGCACGTTCAAAATCTTCAAGTGATACTCTTCCCTTAGCAGCCAATTTCACTCCTAAGAAAACTGTGACACTAAAGCCAAGCTTAACTGCATCAAGCACAATTCTTTTTCCGTTTATTATTTTAGCTTCTTCTAACCGTTTTATTCTTCTCCAAGCAGCGGATTGGGACAATCCAACCAAACGCCCAAGATCTGATGCCTTTGCAGAACCATTATTTTGAAGCTCTCGCAGCAAAGCTCGGTCAACATTATCAATAGAAATCATAATGGCACTCCATCCTTTGACATTACATTTGTAATTACCATAAGAGCTTCAATATCTGAGATATGTGGTAATAGAAGTATTTGGTTGCGATAAATTTCTTGATAATGCTCCATGTCTCTAGCAAGAATATTCAATCTTACGTCCACTCTGCCGAGGAATGTTTGAATTTCATTCACTTCTTTCACTTTACGAGCAGCCTCAATAAATCTGTCAAATGCGTCAGTTTGTGTTTTATCTAAAGTAACTCGGAGTGAAACCTCCACTTCAAGACCCATAGCTCTGGGATCAATCACAGCTTTATGGCCTTTAATTATTCCACTTTTCTCCATTCGTCCAATTCTTCGCCAACAAGATGCAGTCCCGACCCCAACCCTTAAAGCGATATCTGCGACAGATAATAATGCGTCAGCTTGCATCATTCTCAATATCTTTTTATCTATTACATCTATACTGTGCATAATTTTTTCATAATTTACATATTTATGCATGATAATTATAAATTAACATAAATAATGTCAATAAATGAAAGAAAAACACACAGATAATGTGTATTTTAGCTCCAGATCATGAAAAAGGAGAAAATCATGCGCGTTTATTACGATCGCGATTGCGATGTTAACTTAATCAAAAACCTTAAGGTTGCTATTTTAGGCTATGGATCTCAAGGACATGCTCACGCATTAAACTTAAGAGATTCTGGAGCAAAAAATGTTGTAGTTGCTCTAAGAGAAGGCTCACCTTCAATCAAAAAAGCAGAGGGTGAAGGCTTAAAAACTATGGGCATAGCAGATGCGGCAGCTTGGGCTGATGTTATTATGTTTACAATGCCAGACGAATTACAAGCAGACACATACAAAAGATATGTGCATGACAATATTCGTGAAGGCGCTGCAATTGCATTTGCACATGGCTTGAATGTTCACTTTGGCTTAATTGAACCAAAAGCAGGTGTTGATGTTATTATGATGGCCCCCAAAGGACCTGGACACACAGTTCGCGGTGAATACACAAAAGGTGGCGGCGTGCCTTGCTTAGTTGCTGTGGACAAAGACGCTTCTGGTAATGCCCTTGAAATCGGCAAATCATATTGCTCTGCAATTGGTGGTGGACGTTCAGGTATTATTGAAACTGATTTCCGTGAAGAATGTGAAACTGATTTATTTGGTGAACAAGCAGTCTTATGTGGCGGTATAGTTGAATTAATTCGGATGGGATTTGAAACATTAGTTGAAGCAGGATACGAGCCAGAGATGGCATACTTCGAATGCCTACACGAAACAAAGCTAATCGTAGATTTAATTTATGAGGGCGGCATTGCAAATATGAACTATTCAATCTCAAATACAGCTGAGTATGGTGAATACGTATCTGGTCCACGCATACTTCCATATGATGAAACTAAAAAGAATATGAAAGCGGTACTTGCCGATATTCAGAATGGTAAATTTGTTCGTGACTTCATGCTTGAAAACCAAGTTGCACAGCCAACACTCAAAGCTTCAAGACGCGCAAACGACGAACATGAAATTGAAATCATTGGTGGCAAATTACGCGCAATGATGCCTTGGATTTCTGAAGGAAAAATGGTTGATAAAGAACGCAACTAATTAAGACATAAAAACTTATTGGCCAACCTCTTTGGGTTGGCCTTTTTTTTAATTTTATTTAATTTACTTTTATAAATTTGATTTGTAGAAATATATGCTGTCTATCAAATAATAAGTAGAAGCATAAATATTAATTAAGCAAGATCTGAAAATATGACAAAACCAACATTTGGTAATTGGATTGCATTAATTTGCCTTGGTGCAATCTGGGGCGGCTCTTTTATGGGAGCTAAGTTAGCACTCATTAGTTTTGGGCCAATGACAATTGCATTATTAAGAGTTTCTTTAGCATCTATCGTTTTATTGATTATAACAATAGCATCAGGAAGAAAGTTTCCCAAATTTTCCACCCCTACAGATCGGCGTATTTGGTTTCATATTACCTTAATGGGACTATTAACCAATTCAATACCTTTTTCTTTATTAAATTGGGGGCAACTTTATGTAAGTTCAGGCTTTGCTGGAGTAACAATGGCTGTTGTCCCGTTATTAGTTTTACCACTTTCGCATTTCATCTTAAAAAGTAATGAAATGGTTCCTCGAAAAATATTTGGTTTTATAATAGGTTTTATTGGTATCATTGTATTAATTGGCCCTACACAATTAATAATAAATACCGGTGCATCACTTGAACCTATAGCTAGGATTGCATGCATTATTGCTGCACTATGTTATGGGCTTGGTTCAATTAATACTAGACTTTGCCCTCCCGTTTCAATCATGGCCTATTCCACTGGAGGTTTAATCATTGGTGCAATCTTATTAGCTCCCATTGCATTATTTGTTGAGGGCATTCCACAATGGCCAGAAACGACTGCATTGCTCGGTACAATTTATTTGGGGCTATTCCCAACAGCATTGGCAACTATACTATTAGTAAGCGTCATTAATAGTGCAGGCCCTGCTTTTATGAGCATGGTTAACTACCAAGTTCCTCTTTGGGCAATCGCCTTTGGTGTAATTTTTCTTAATGAAGAGGTTCCAGCAAGTTTTATAGCTGCACTTGTGTTAATCATGATTGGATTGGCAATTAGTCAAAGTAAGTCAAAACAAAAAATCAATTTATAGCATCAACTGTTTCAACAATATTCTCGACCACGGACTTTAAAAGCTTAGGATCTTCACATTCCCCCATTACTCGTAATAGTGGCTCTGTGCCTGATTTTCTTATTAACAAACGCCCAATACTTCCAAATGCATCTTCTCCAGCTTTTATAGAATCCTGAACTTTCAAATTATCCAGAGAAAATGTATCATTTAGTCTAACATTTTTAAGCAATTGAGGCATTGGTTCAAAAACCTTTACTAATTCACTTGATGAACATTTGCTTTCTACAAGTGCATTTAAAAATTGCAATGCAGCCATTAGACCATCACCTGTAGTTGCATAATCAGTCATAACAATATGACCTGATTGTTCACCTCCAAGGTTATACCCAGATCTTTGCATTTCCTCTACTACATATCTATCACCAACATTTGTGCGTAACAATTTTATATCCAATGAATTTAGATGTCTCTCTAAACCCATATTAGACATTACTGTTGCTACAAGAGTGTTCTTTGCCAATTGACCTTTTGACGACCATTGAGATGCAATCAATCCCATCAGTTGATCACCATCTGCAATATTACCCTTGTCATCTATCAATATAAGTCGATCAGCATCGCCGTCTAAACAAATGCCAACATCAGCACCATGCTCTATGACTGCATTAGCTGCATTTTGAGGATACGTAGATCCACAATCTTTATTGATATTATAGCCATTTGGATCAACTCCTATGGATATAACTTCTGCACCAAGTTCCCATAAAACAATAGGCGCAGCTTTGTAAGCGGCACCATTTGCACAATCGACAACAACTTTTAATCCATTTAATAGTTTTTTGCGTGGAAAAGCTGATTTTGCAAATTCCATATATCTACCCAATGCATCATCAATTCTTTTAGCCATCCCAATATTTTGTGAGTCCGCGTATTCAATATCATTATCGAGCAATTCTTCTATTTTGAGTTCGACTTTATCAGAGAGTTTAAATCCATCTGGGCCAAAAAATTTAATTCCATTATCTAAATAAGAATTATGTGAAGCAGATATCATAACTCCAACATCTGCACGCATTGATCTAGTCAGCACACCCACTGCTGGGGTTGGAACTGGGCCGAGTAAATATACATCCATACCAGTAGATGTAAAACCAGCTGTTAAGGCATTTTCAAACATGTAACTTGACCTGCGAGTATCCTTACCGATAACTACACGATGTTGTTTTTGATCTTTTCTGAAGTGACGGCCAGCTGCGGCACCTAACTTTAATGCAATATCAGGTGTCATTGGAAAAGTATTTGCCAGACCTCGAACACCATCAGTTCCAAAATATTTACGTTTTATCATCTTACCTAATCGCCTCAAATAGTCGAACAGCTTGGACTGTTTCTTTTACATCATGAACTCTTAACATTTGCACTCCCTGCCGCAAGCCCTCTAAACCAACTGCAATAGATCCCCCAAGACGATCAGCGGTATTTTGCGCTTTTCCTATTTCGCCGATAAATCTTTTTCGTGAAACGCCTAATAAAATAGGGCATCCTATACCATGGAATAATGAAATTCCCTTAATTAGTAATAAATTGTGTTCTATGGTTTTTCCAAATCCTATACCTGGATCAATAGATATCTTGGAAATATCAATACCAGCTTGAACACATAATTCGACACGTGAAGCCAAAAAATCATAAACATCAAGTAACACATTTTCATATGATGGATTATCTTGCATCGTTTGAGGATCACCACTCGCATGCATTAGGCACACGGAAGCTCCAGTTTCAGTAAGGACATTCAGACTTCTTGGGTCAAAACTAAGAGCTGATACATCATTAAATATCTTTGCGCCTTTAGATAATCCTTCTCTAGCAACATCTGCTTTTCTTGTATCAATAGAAATTGTACCTAAGCTTGCCATTGCATCTACAACAGGAGAGATGCGATTTAGTTCAGAAAATCTATCAACAAAATCTGCTCCAGGGCGCGTGCTTTCACCACCAATATCAATAATTGAGGCACCCTCTTCTAACATTTCTTGACCCCGACTGATGGCGACATCAGCATCAAAATGCTGACCACCATCTGAAAAGCTATCAGGAGTAACATTTAACACACCCATCACGTGTACTTTACCCATGCTTAAACCAGAAAAATTAGATCTATTACGCGTAATATTATTTAGAATTTCATTAGGCATATCTTTAATTTTGATTATTTTTGAGGCTTCTGTGCGAGATATCTTTTCAACTTCAGAAAACCAAGAATTACCACCTGCGACCGACATAGCATTCTCAGGTTTATCTTTTCCATAAGATACAATTGGTCTGTAATAATTCATTTTAAATCCCACTCAATATTCATTAATTATCTAAACACATTTGGTGACGGAATTACCTCAATATTCGGGTGATCGGGCCCAGAACCTATGCAATAGATACTATCTACGCTTAATTCGCCTGCGAGCCAAATAGCTAAATCTAATGGACCAGAATTCAAACTTGGTTTGTTTACTGAATCTAAAATCATTTTTGATGGAGCCCAAACTGAAAGTTCGTTGTTTTTCAAAGACCAGTCTAATTCAGTACGAGTATCTACTACGACACAGCGACTATCCATGCCAGCCAATCGCCATGCACTTTGCTCTATTGAAAGCAATTCAATTCGATGCAGTGTATTTAATTCTATCGATACTTGGTCTTTAAACTCTAAAGCTTCAACACAGAGAATTGTTGGTTTGTCGTTTTTTACAATAGCATCAAGCCACCTTTTTAACTCATTTGATTGAATGATTTCATTTGAAATATATACAACCAATGGTTCAGAGTATGAATTTTCTATTGCTTTTTCTTCAATTGAATTTTTGCGATCTCTAACAATTTCCACACCCAAACTACCTGGTATGCGGTCTAATTTTTCAATACGAGTAAATACTCTTATTGCCTGATTATGAGATAATATTTGATCAGAAACTCTTTCTGCTAAAGTTTCTAATAAATTTAAACGTTCAAAATTTAACTGATCATCAATTGCCTCAATAATCATATCATAAGACAAAATGTCATCTACATCATCAGAAGATGAGCTTGAACTAGCCGCCACTTCTACAACAACATTAAATTTTACACGTTGAGTTAAATCCCGTTCAACTTGAAAAGCCCCTATTTCAACTTCTTTTATATAATCGCGAATAGAGATACGGTCTAATGATGGATCAGATGGTGCAGTTTTTGCACGAATTTCAAGATTATCAAACACTGTGGAAGAACCATTCATTTTTTTCACTTTTCTGAATCAAGTCTTTAATTTAGTATCATTTTGATATGTATAAGTCTATAATTAGTAAACAATAATTTGATCAAGTGATAAAGGGGATATTAGCCTCTATAGAAATGATGTTTTCCAATTGTAGCGGTTCTCTTAAAAGATTTAGACCATTTTGGTCGAACAAAATTTGCATGATAGTATGTTGCGCCAGCTGTAATGTTTGGAACTCGTGATTCAAGTGAAATTTTAGCAATTTTTGCAACAAATTCCCTTGCTTCTTTGTTGCGTATTGTTTCTTTTAAACCATCACACATATATGAAAATTGACATGCATGTCTTCGATGAGAACCTTGGTTTATTACATCACATACTGAATTAGGGAATTTTTTACTATCACGTCGATTTTTTATGACTTCCGCAACAGCAAAAATTCCTCGAACTTTCTCACCCCTTGCTTCAAAATATAACGCTTCTGTCATACACCTAAACTCTGAATCACCTGTAACATTTGGCATTTTTAGTAAAACAGATCGAGATGGGACTGTTTTAAAAATAAAAGGCCATGTTAGTTTATCCAAAATAGATAATTTCACCTTTTTAAGAAAAATATTTACATCAACAGGTGAAATCAAAGCAACGTTAGAAATAGTACTTGAAGGATTTAACATATCTGAAAAAGTAGTCCAAGTTCCAGTTAATGGATCAGAGGCTTTAACATTATCATAAGATAATCCATAAGAAGCCTGCACATTGTCAGCCTTTGCAGGTGTGATATACGTAATGTTTAATACAACAATAGCCAACAAACATAATCTAAGCATACTTTTTTCCATAACTGAACTTAAAAACTATTCATAGAAATCTTACAAAAGGGCTTTTAAATTGATGGATACATTCAGTCTAGCCTTTTTATTATAATTTAAAGCCGTTTTTTTTGTATTTCTGCATAAGTAACTATAATAATTGATATATTTTTCAGATTATTTGTTCATTAATTCTGCCTGTGCGGCAGCTAATCGGGCAATTGGAGTGCGAAAGGGCGAACATGAGACATAATTAAAACCTGCTTCATGACAAAATATGATGGATTCTGGATCACCACCATGTTCACCACATAACCCTAATAATATATTTGATTTTACAGACCGACTTCTATCTGCAGCGATTGATAACAATTCCCCAACACCATGTATATCCAGAGTCAGAAAAGGATCTTCATCATAAATTTCTTGATTTACATACTCCCTCATGAACCGTCCTGCATCATCGCGTGAAAGACCATATGTCATTTGTGTTAGATCATTTGTACCAAAACTCATAAAATCCACAGTCTTTGCAATATCATGTGCTCGTAGAGCCGCCCTTGGCGTTTCAACCATAACTCCTAGAGAATACTTTACTTGCATTCCTGTTTCAGATTGGACAGACGATGCAACTGCATCTACTCGAGCCTTAACTAATTCAACTTCCCGATTTGCAGAAACTAGGGGAATCATTATTTCTGGCCTAATCATTCGTCCAGTATTCTTTTGCACCAAGCAAGCTGCTTCAAATATTGCCCTTGCTTGCATTACGTAAATTTCTGGAACTGTTATGCCCAACCTCACACCCCGAGTGCCAAGCATTGGGTTTATTTCTTCTAGTTCTTCAACTCGATTTATAACTTTTGATAAAGGTAAATCCATAGACTCTGCCAATGCAACGACTTGCTCACGAGTTTTGGGCAAAAATTCATGCAAAGGTGGGTCTAATAAACGAATACAAACAGATTGCTCACCCATTAGTGAAAAAATTTCTAAAAAATCTTCGCGTTGCATTGGTAGAAGAAGATTAAGGGCATCTTGACGATCATCAGATTTTTCAGAGAATATTAATTCTCTCATGACGTTTAAACGATGTGTATCAAAAAACATATGTTCAGTTCGAACTAAACCTATTCCATCAACACCAAATTTTTGAGCCAATCTAACATCCTGTGGAGTATCTGCATTACCACGCACACCCATTGTTCGTATTTTGTCAGCCCAGCTCATAAATTGCTTAAAATCACCTCCGAGCTCGGGTTCAATTAATTTTGTTGCACCAGATAAAATTTGTCCAGTCGATCCATCAAGAGTAATCAAATCACCTTCAGATAAGGATGTACCATCTTCAAAATGTATTTTTTTATTTTTCTGATCAATATTAATATTGTTCACACCTACTACACATGGAAGGCCCAAAGTTCTTGCAACAACCGCAGCATGACTGTTAATTCCCCCTCTTTCAGTTAAAATACCTTTTGCAGAATGCATACCACGTATATCATCTGGTGTTGTCTCTATTCTTACTAATATAGAAGATTCACCTCGAGCATCCAATACAACAGCATTTGAAGCATTAAATACAATTTTTCCAGTTGCTGCACCAGGACTTGCGCCAATTCCATCAGCTATTTGAACTTTATTGGCTTTTGGATCTATTTGTGGGTGTAGAATTTCATTGAGGATTTTTGGTGAAATTCTCATCAAAGCTTCTTCAAGAGAAATCAGATTCATAGAATGTAATCTAATTACAATAGCAATAGCGGCCCTACCGGTCCTATCTGCAGGCGTAGTATCGAGAAGCCAGACAACACCATTTTTGATGGTAAATTCAACTTGCATATCATCTCGATATAATTTTGTGACAATTTGAGTATAGCTTCTCAAATCTTTGAAACAGTTGGGACAAATTTCTTCTAATGAGGGACCGCGCTCATCTTTAGCTAAATATTGAGCACTCTGCTCTTCTTCCATTGCTGCTCGTCCCTGAGATTGGCTTAGATACCTCCCAAAAGCCTGCTCTTCTCCTGTAACTGGTGAAACAAATTGTGCAATTCCAGAACCAAATTCCCCATCACCTATGCCTAAAACCATTTCTTGGACAATTAGCCCCAAACCTGCATTTGTTGGCGCCCCTCTTGCGGCACGAAGAATTCTTGCACTCGCACTATTCCACGCGCTTGCCATTGATTTCAAGCTTTGTTGAAGCTGGGTAAAGGGATCTTGTGGAAATTTATCACCTGTCTCTTCTTCAAAAAGACACAAAGCATTATCCAATGCTTTTCCATAATCAATAACATTTTTACTTGAAGCATTATCAAGTAATTCATCAAAATCTTCTGCATCAAGCCTTGCAACTTGTGTGGCAAAATCTTGAATAAATCGAAAGTACAAAGCATCTACAGCAACTTTACCAAGTGCACCTTCCAAACTTGCATGAATTTTCCAATTCATCCCAATATTCAAAAGTGTCTCAGGGCCACCCCAGTCTCGAGAAATTGAACTCGCCCGTAAAGATACCAACATTCCATTGTTTAGAGAACTATTTAAACCTTTAATCTCTGGAAATTCATAGTTTTGGAATTTGTTTACAGACTCACAAAGAAAAGCCCATGCTTTTGGAATAGGCAACTCTGCTTGCAATAACTTAACAATAGCATTTGCTCTTGCACCATATTTTTCAATTGGTACATCAGCGTCTGATTTTAACTCAACGCATTCAGGATATATTTTTAATTCATCACCCAAAACTTGGCTCCTTAATTATCAATCCTATGATCAATAAATTAATAATAATAGAGCAAAGAAGACATAAATTAAATTATCTTCGAAAATTTATAATCTAATTAATTTTCGATAAGAGAAAAATCCGCAGCACTTTTCATTATAAGTCTAATTCTATTTAAAAGACAAAGACGATTACGTCTAACAATTTTTGAGTCAGAATTTATTTGTACATTCTCAAAAAATAAATCAATTGGGGAACGTAATTTAGCCAAAGTATTCATTGCTGACTTAAAATCTTGCTTATTTATGTAGTCAATTATTTTAGTCTCATTTTTATCTAATATTTTGAATAATAAGCGTTCTTCATCAATTTTAGCATATTTTAATTCAGGAATGCCTTCGTAAGACACACCATCTTTTTTCTCTTCAGCAGTGAGGATGTTATTAGCTCTTTTAAAACCCTGTAATAGATTCTTACCATCATCGGAATTGCAAAAATCTTGAAGGACTTTTGCTCTCTTGGTTAATAATGAAAAATTAGTATTATTTGGCATAGCTAGACACGCATCAATTACGTCATGCTTAATATCTTTATCTCGCAAATAAACTTTTAAGCGATCATGAAAAAACGATATTAGATCTTTTAGAATCTCTTTTATTTTCTGTGATTGACTTTCATCGATCATATTTAGAATTTGATCAGCAGAATTATCTTTTAATTCAATATATTTTGCTTGAGACTTATTATGTAGGCTTTGGATTGATATTGAATTTAGATAAAATCCATATGCTAACATTCTCTCTATTGAGTCATTTATTTCATTATCAATGACCAATCTAATAACTCCAAGCGCCGATCTTCTTAAAGCAAATGGATCTTTTGATCCTGTTGGTTTCTCATTAATCGACCAAAACCCAGTTAATGTATCAATTTTATCTGCTAATGCGACAGCAATTGAAACAGGTGCTGACGGCACAATATCAGTTGGTCCAAGTGGAGAATAATGATCTTTTGATGCTAAACCTATCTCATTGGGCAAACCAGCTTCAGCAGAGTAATAACAACCCATCAAACCTTGAAGCTTTGCAAACTCTCCCACCATTTCCGAGGACAAATCCACTTTACATAATATTGCAGCTCTTTTTGCTAATTCTTCATCAGCATTTGATAATTTTGATGCTACACAAGCCATTAAGCTAATTCTTTTTATCCGTTCTGATTGTGAACCTAGTTTGTTATGGAAGGTAACCTTTTCAAGCTTTTCTGACCATTCAATCATTCCAGATTTTGCAATTCGCAAATCATTTTCCCAGAAAAACTTTGCATCAGATAATCTAGCAAATAAGACTTTTTGATTGCCTGCTATAATAGTTTTACCATTATCAGCTGTTGTTCGGTTAGCAACTGTAATAAATTTTTCAATTCTATTTGTTTTTGGATTTTTTACGCTGAAAAATTTCTGATGTTCTTTCATCGAAGTCATCAACACTTCTGCAGGAAGGTCAAAAAATTCCTTAGATATTTCACCCATTAAAACAACAGGATATTCGACCAAACCAGTTACTTCTTTCAATAAACTTGTATCTTCAACCAGTTCTAAACCTTGAGCAAAAGCTAAGTTTTTTGCATCTTCTATTATATGGTCAGCTCTTTCTTGGGCATCCAGAATAACTGAGGCTTTCTTTAAATCTTTTTGGTATTGCTCTATTGAATGCACAGCAAATTTCGCCGGCGACATAAACCGATGTCCAGCAGTCATATTTGACGATGATATACCATCAACTTCAATATTTACAGTTTTCACACCATCTTCAGCAGATAGTATACACAAAATGGAATGCAGAGGCCGTACCCATTTCATAGATCCAGAGCCCCAACGCATTGATTTTGCCCAGGGAAAATTATTTATCGCATCAGTTATTACCTCAGAAGCAATTTCATCAGCAAATCGACCTTCTTTTTTAATAACAGCAAAATATGTTTTGCCCTTTTTATCATCTCTAATTTCAAGTTGATCTAATGTAAGGCCCGCACCACGCAAAAAACCGTTTAAAGCTTGTTCAGGTGCATCGACTCGAGGCCCCTTTCTTTCTTCTCGGGTGTCTGGGCTTTTGTCAATCAAACCTTCGATCATAAAACTTAAACGACGCGGCGTAGATAATGCCTTAGAAGAACTATAAGTTAGCCCTGCTTCCACTAACCCATTAGTTATAATATAATTTAAATCATCACAGGCTTTGTTTTGCATGATCGCTGGAATTTCTTCAGAAAATAACTCTAGTAATAAATCTGCCATTATTTTGCCCTTTGATGCCATGCATAAGCACGTCCGTCTGAATAAACAGCAATGATACGATCAATGCCATTAATTATATTTTCTTCACCAATAAAGCTGTATGCAACACCAGATTTTATGTCTTCTTTCAATTGATCATAATTATAGCAAGCCATATTTCCTAGTGGTTTAGATGGTGCAGGATTATTTGATTTTACATATTTTGACGATAACTGATCAATTGTTGTAATAACATTAAAACAAGAATTATAAAATTTTGCATCAGTTGAATATGCAGAAATTGGCTTATCATTAATTAATATTTTTATAGGTAGATTATTGCTTTGTTGAGTTAATTTAATATCATGGAGTACACTTTCAGGATCCCGCATTAAATTTTTTGCAATTGCATCTTTTGGTACAGGACAACCAACAGGAAGTGGATCTCCTGCAAAATGTGCTTTACCACATTCATTTATTTGTCGCCACATGTAGGATTTCCCATCAGGATATTGAACAATATATTTATCAAATCCAAAAGGATTGTTCACATCTGCTAAAATAACTGATGCATTCTCAGCTTGAATATCAAAACCAATTTTTTTCGCATCAAAACAGCTAAATGCTTTTGGAGCAATTAAAGGAGTGGCTATTTTTTTATAATCAACTGAAAAGTTGTATTCCCAGTCAACATCAAAGCAAGCACGGAGCTTCAAGGGTGATGTATCAGCATCAATTCCATTGTAATTTTGGACTTTACGAATTGTTCCACCAACATTTATTTCACTAATATCAGTAACATTTATATAATACGCTTTCTCTATGGTATACCAAAGGCCAATACCCATCGTGCCTGCTATTACCAGAAGAATAGTTATTAAAAGGGATCCTTTCATTCGGTAGATCCACCTGCTTCAGTTTTTAAAAATGAATCTGCACACGCTTTTGCGAGTGTCCTAACACGACCAATATACGATTGACGTTCTGTTACAGATATAACTCCTCGTGCATCTAACAAATTAAATAAATGAGAAGCTTTAATACACTGATCATAAGCAGGATGAGCCATAACAATTTTATCCCCTGTTTTAGGATCAATCTCTGGTTCACTAAGTATTCGCATACATTCAGCTTCAGAATCTTCAAAATGTTGCAATAATGTTTTTGTATCTGCTACGTCAAAATTCCATCTTGAATATTCTTGTTCTGTTTGTCGGAAGATATCTCCATATTTCAATTCAATTATCGAACCAGGAGGGTTGAATGGCATGTCCATAACATGATCAACGCCTAAAACATACATAGCCAATCGCTCAAGACCATATGTAAGTTCGCCAGATACAGGTTTACAATCGTGGCCACCTACCTGTTGAAAGTATGTAAATTGAGACACTTCCATACCGTCACACCATACTTCCCAACCAAGCCCCCAAGCTCCCAAAGTCGGGCTTTCCCAATCATCTTCAACGAAACGAATATCATGCAATTCCATGTCAATTCCAATTGCATTCAAAGAGCCTAAATACAATTCTTGGAAATTTTCTGGGCTAGGCTTGATTATAACTTGATACTGATAATAATGCTGTAGTCTATTTGGATTTTCACCATAACGTCCATCAGTTGGACGTCTAGAAGGTTGCACATATGCAGCAGCCCAAGGTTTAGGACCTAACGCACGAAGAGTAGTAGCTGGATGAAACGTCCCAGCCCCGACCTCCATGTCGTATGGCTGCAAAATAGCACAGCCTTGCTCAGCCCAGTAATTCTGGAGGCGTAAGATGATATCTTGGAAACAAGTAGGTTTTACAATTGCCACAGCTAAGCCTTTTTAATCAGTTGTGCCTTCAATATGAAATTCAATCGTTTAGGTCAATTAAAGTATTGTTTTAATTACTCAAACATTTTGTGAAAGTGTTTCACATTAGGAATGTAAAAATTAAAAATTTATTTTTTTGTTAATTCATGACCAATTTCTAAAATAGCATCTACTAGTATATCTAAATCACTTTCTTGTGTTCTGTGATTGGTTATATTCACCCTAATTGCAATTTGATTATTTATTCTAGTAGTTGAAGGAACTGCTATGCCTCTTTCTTGAAGAAGTATAACTATCTCCTCATTAATTTTGTCTAACTTTTCGATGGCCAAATTAAGATTTGGAATAAATCTAAAACAATTAATATTTAGAGGTGTAGGCGCCATTGATATTAAACAATCTTCATTATGAATTCTTTTTTCGAGATATTTTGCAAGTTTAATATTTCGATCAATTGAGTTCCCTAATGCTTCAACGCCATGTTCTTTTAAGTGAGCCCAGACCTTTAAAGACCTGAATCCTCTTGATAATTCTGGGCCATAATCTACCGCCCAAAAATCTCCACCAGCAAGACCTCGCTCTGAACCGCGTAAATACTCAGCCCTATCAGAAAAAGAAGCTCGATGGGATGCCTCATCTTTAAAAAGCACACATCCAGCTTCATAATTAACTTGAAACCATTTATGAAAATCAAATGCTAGACTGTCTGCAAGAGATATTCCTGATAAACGCTCGTACGCTAATTTTCCTAGTAAAGCAGCAGCACCAAAAGCACCATCTACATGGAACCATAAATCTTCAGATTTTGCTATAGAGGCAATGCCTTCGAGATCATCAATTGCACCCATATTCACTGCACCAGCAGTTCCAACAACACAAAATGGTATTAATCCATTTAATTTATCTTGAGCTATTAATTTCTTTAAAGATTCTAAATCAATTTCAAAATTTTTATTACACTTTACAACTCTTAAAGCTTCAGTTCCTAGACCTAGTATATCAAAAGCTTGCTTAATACATGAGTGAGATTGTTCTGAGGTATATCCGACAAGCTGAGTTTGAGATATACCCTTCTTTCTAGAACCTTTAATTTTTTGATCACGCGCTACTTTCATTGCTATTATTGTCGCAATTGAAGTCCCTGAAACAATAAGTCCAGAACCACCTTTTGGCATTCCCATAATTTCGAGGCACCAACTTAAAACTTGCTTCTCAATAACAGGAGCTATGTGATCACGACCACCGGCGTTTACATTCATAGACGCAGACGCAATATCAGCGATAACTCCTGATGGTGTCCCAGCACCATGAACCCAACCAAAAAACCTAGGATGTGTATTTCCCACGCCATATGGTAAAATTTCACTTATGATATTATTTGCAGATGATCCCGCAAGTGGCAGGTTTTCTTCAAATTTATTTCGAAGTGTTTGTGGAACCGGTGACCACACTCTACCGGTATTAACATTTTCCATCTTATCTATGCTTTTATCCAACATTTTGTGAGCCTCAGCTCTAAATGAATTCCAATCATTGGGATCTAAATCACCTGTACTCAATATTAACCCCTCCAAAAGGTTGCAGTTAATAAAACATAAACTGCCATTAATTCTAACCGCCCGATTAGCATACCTGCAGCCAATAGCCATTTTGCAATATCATTCAACCCTGAATAGTTCCCATCCGGCCCAATCTCTGGTCCTAAACCTGGACCAATATTAGCTAATGCAGCAGCAGCTCCAGAAATTGAAGTCACAGCATCTAACCCAGTCATCCCCAAGGCAACAGACAAGACTGCAAGTGTGACCATAAATAATACAAAAAATGCCATAACAGAGCTAATAATATCTTCGGCGACAGGTTTCTTATTATATCTTGGTTGAAATATTCCATTCGGGCTATGTATTCGCTTTATTTGAGCGCTAACTGATGCAAATAATAATTGAAATCTGAATATTTTAATTGAGCAAGTTGTTGATCCCGCACATCCTCCTATCAAACCTATTAAGAAAAAGAATGTAATGGGAAAACTACCCCATGATAAATAATTATCACTCGCAAACCCAGTCCCGGTAAGAATAGATACACCATTAAAAGCTGCTTTACGCAACGCAAGTTCATAAGAATTTGTTACAAAATTTATTTGCCATATTATTAAAATAAATATTACAGCCCCTGCAGTAATCAAAAAAGTCTTTACCTGTGAGTCAGATACGAAAGATCTAAGTGACCCACCAATCAATTGAACATAACGGACAAAAGGTAATGCTGCTAAAATCATAAATATTACTGCAACATATTCAACCGCCGCACCCATTCCACCAAATGAGCTATCATAATTTGCAAAACCACCTGTGGCTATAGTTGTCATTGAGTGGACCAATGCATCAAAAAAAGACATTCCTGCAATTGAGTACGCTACCAAACACAAAATAGTTAATGTTAAATAAATTGATGATATTGAACGTGAAATTTCTGCCGCACGAGGTAGTATTTTTCCAAAAGTATCAAACCCTTCTGTACGGAATATTTGCATTCCTCCAACACGTAAAACAGGCAAGAAAACCATTGCAACTACAACAACTCCTATCCCTCCAAACCATTGCATCAATCCACGCCATAAAAGCAACCCTCTAGGCAATTTATCCAATGAATCTAATATAGTAGACCCTGTAGTAGTAAAGCCTGACATTGCTTCAAAAAAAGCATCCGTGAATCTTGCATTTGGTTCACCTAGAATAAAAGGCAAAGCACCAAAGATGGGGAGGACTAACCAAACACTTGTTGTTAAGAAAAAGGTTTGTTGGATATTTAGATTTACTTTTATTTTATTTTGACAAGATAAGCATACAACTGATCCTATGAGAACAGTAATAAATGATGACAAGGCGAAAGAAATCCAGTTTATTGATCCATCAAGCCAATCTAAACCCATAGGAATGACCATAGTCAAACCAAGAACCATTAATAATAAACCAATAACATAACCTGCCGGTCGTAGATCAAACATAATTGCAGATTTGGCGAATGCCTACCAAAGTGTCAAGAAATCTCTGTAAATTCCAAATTGTAATAATTAGTATTTGATTAAATAGATGAACGTGGATTTCCAATTATACCCATGAAGTCTCGCCTTAATTCACGATCTTTTTGAAAATCTCCACGCATTGCAGATGTTACCATAGATACTCCATGTTTATTAACACCCCTTGTTGACATGCAGTGATGCTCTCCCTCAAGGACAACGGCAACTCCTCTTGGTCGAAGAACTTCATCGATTGTATTTGCAATTTGTGCAGTCATTTTTTCTTGAACCTGCAGTCTTTTAGCAAAAGCATCAACGACTCTGGCTAACTTTGAAATACCCACAACTCTATCAGTAGGAACATATGCAACATGAGCAGTGCCAATAATTGGAGCCATATGATGCTCACAATAACTTTCAAAGCGAATATCTTTCAATAAAACCATTTCATTATATCCTTCAACCTCTTCAAAAGTACGTTGAAGCATTGCTTGAGGGTCTTCTCTGTAACCCCTAAACCATTGGCTATATGCTTTGACAACACGGCCTGGGGTGTCCTGCAAACCTTCTCTTAAAGGATTATCTCCCGCCCACCTTAATAAGGTTTGAACTGCAGCTTCAGCTTCGGCTTGGGAAGGCCTTATAACGTCTTCTTGGGTCTCAATAGCTGGATCGTGAATATTCATCACTTACTCCTTGGTTTAACCGTTTTAATTATTTTTAAACATTTAACATTAAGATTACCAGAGCGGTTACGAATTAACCGGCAATTTTTACAATAGAAAAGACATTAAGTATATTCTTTATAAAATGCTAACATTATTAAACTTTTTCAAGTGCTTGTAGCAAATCTAAAATAAGATCTTCGGGGTCTTCTATTCCCACTGAAAGCCTAACAAATCCATCTGTAATGCCAGCAGCGGCTCTTGCTTCAATCGCCATATTTTTATGCGTTGTTGTAACTGGGTGAGTGGCTAAACTCTTTGCATCACCTAGATTATTAGAAATAGTAATAATTTCTAAAGCGTTCATAAATCTAAAAGCTGCACTTTTACCGCCCATTAATTCAAATGAAACAACTGTTCCACCCTTTGTCATTTGAGAGGCTGCCAATTCATATTGAGGATGAGATACATCTGTAGGGTATAATATCCTATTAATATTTTTATTGTCTTTTAATGCATTAACAATCTTTTGAGCATTATTAGCCTGCTCTTCACATCTTAATGATATGGTCTCTAGGCCTTTCAACATCACCCAAGCGTTAAAGGGGCTCATTGCTGTTCCAGTATGCTTATTAAATGGAATGAATACATCTTGAATATATTCTTCTGTTCCAAGAACTATGCCACCAAGACAACGCCCCTGCCCATCGATATGTTTAGTTGCTGAGTATATTACTACATCAGCACCTAATTTTAATGTTTGTTGAAATAATGGCGTCGCAAAGACATTATCGACTACAAGTTTAGCTCCACCTGAATGAGCAATTTTAGATACACCTGCTATATCACATACTTCTAATGTAGGATTTGAAATAGATTCAAGAAAACAAACTTTTGTATTTGGCTGCATTGCATCACGCCATTGATTTAAGTCAGTACCATCAACCAAAGTTACTTCAATGCCCCACCTGCGAAGTATATTGTCAACAACAAACATACATGATCCAAATAATGCTTTCGAAGAAATTATGTGATCACCTTGCTCTAACAAACAGAATAAGGCACCTGATACAGCAGCCATTCCAGTAGCAGTTGCAAATGCATCTTCAGCACCCTCAATCGCAATCATTCTTTCTTCAAACATTCTAATTGTTGGATTTCCATATCTACCATAAATGTATTCATCGGGAGAATTTTGAATGAATCTAGCCTCAGCTTGCTCTGCCGTGTCGTAAGCAAATCCTTGAGTCAAAAAAAGTGCCTCTGATAGCTCCCCAAACTGACTACGCTTTATGCCTGAATGTACTAATTTAGTTCGTGTTTTCCAATTTTCCATCATATTATCCTGGGGATTAATCCCATAAAATTTAGCCGAAGTTGGAATGAATTATTTCAACTTTTTAGTGGCATATTTAAAGTGGCCCACAATCCGGTTACAAATCGCCACAATTTGTCAGTACTCTTAGAGCATCTGAACGTCAACAAAATCATTTGCTTTCAAAAAAATATTTTAATTATTATCATTTGAATATTTGGATATTACTTTTGCTTGTGTGATGAAAAATACAAACATGGCTAAAGGTAGTCCGAAGGTTTTAAAATTAACCCAAATATCCGTTGATAAGCTTCTCCAAATCACCTCATTTGCAATAGCCAAACCGAAGAAGAATAACATAAATCTTTTAGTTAATATCATCCAACCATCGTTAGACATCGGTAAAGCCCCATCCATTACTATCTGTAAATAAGACTGCCCTTTGAATAACCCAAAGCCCAAAATACCTCCAAATAATAAATATATAATTGTTGGTTTCATCTTGAAAAACTTCTCATCATTAAACCAAATTCCTAAACCTCCAAAAACAACCACTAAAACTGCAGTAAAAACCTGCATTTTAGATAATTTTCCAGTCAAGAAATATAAAATTCCAGTCGCCACTAATAAAACTGGAATGAAGAGAGCTGTAGCTAGAATAAACCCTTCATATGTTTCACCCAAGAAAATATATTCGTTATTTTTAAACTTTGAGTAAAAAATAAAAAATAAAATAACTGGGCCCATTTCTAAAGCAGTTTTCACCCAAGGTTGTATATTCTTATTACTCATCTTTTACCCTCCAAATTCTACAATCACTGCGCCTAGCGCTATTAGACCCATTAACACAGCTCGAGAAGGTCCTACAGTCTCTTTAAGAAAAATCCAACCTATAATAGCTGCAAATACGGTTGACGTTTCTCTAATTACGGCTGCCTCGCCCACACTATCTAAACGAGTTGCAATCATTATCGAGCCAAAACTAAAAATTGCTATAAAACCACCAATTATTCCACGTAATATTAAAGGTAAAATTTGAGGGGTTATTTCCATTTTTTGCCACCTCGCTAATGCAATCCAAGGAAACACCAAAATGCCATCCAAAAAGAAGAACCATGCAAGAAATGTAAAAGGGTCAGCAGTTAACCTAATGCCATATGCATCATAAGTTGTATATGCAGCAACCATTATTCCTGCTAAAACTGCCCAAGACAACGCAAAATATAATTCTTTACGTTGAAATTTTTCTGATCCATACAAATTTACTAATGCAAGGCTCAAAATTGCACACGATAAAAGCAATACACCGACCCATTGTTTTAATGTGAAGCTTTCTCCAAAAACAATGCCAGCTACAACCACAGTAATTAACGGCCCAATTCCACGAACTACAGGATAAACAACAGTATAAGCACCAAAGCTATAAGCCATTGCTTGCGATAGTTTATAGACCACATGAATTAAAACCATTCCAGCAAAAATGAACCACATGTGAGGTTCTGGCCATGGCATAAGAAACAATGCAAACGGCGCAGCAATAATTCCATAACTTAAATCAATAACACCCCTTGAAAGCCACGGGTCATAACGCCCTTTTTGGAGAGCTCCAAAAACTGCATGAAGAATTGCTGCACTTAGCGCTAAAAACATTGCGAGTTGGCTGCCAGTTGGTGTTCCAGCAATCTCAGTTATGTAATTACTCAAGCATCGCTTCCAGTTAATGCTTTTGCAAAATCTTTTGGATCAAAAGCTTGTAAATCATCAATTTGTTCACCCACCCCTATTGCATGAATAGGGAGTCCAAACTTATCAGCAAGAGCAACTAATACTCCACCTTTGGCTGTTCCATCAAGTTTAGTCATTACCAAGCCTGTAACATTTGAAACCTCTTGAAAAACTTCAACCTGTTTTATGGCATTCTGACCAGTAGTAGCATCAAGTACCAATAGAGTGTTATGTGGAGCATTTGGATCGTTCTTTTGTATAACCCTTACAATTTTATCTAGCTCTTCCATTAAATCTTTTCGATTTTGCAATCGTCCTGCTGTATCAATCATCAGCAAATCTACTGAGTCTTTTTTACATTTAGTCATTGCATCAAAAGCTAATGAGGCTGGATCAGAGCCTTCTGGAGCAGTTAAAACTGGCACCCCGGCTCTTTCACCCCAAACTTGGAGTTGCTCCACAGCAGCTGCACGGAAAGTATCACCTGCTGCTATAACTACGGATTTTCCTGCTGCTCGAAATTGAGATGCAAGTTTACCTATAGTTGTAGTTTTACCTGAACCATTAACTCCTACAACTAATACGACTTGGGGTTTCTGAGAATAGAGAGGCATTGGTTTTGCAACTGGCTCTAAAATACGCGCTACTTCATCTCCTAAAAGAGTTTTAACTTCATTAACCGATATTTTTTTGCCTAAATTACCTTCTGCCATATTGGCAGAAACACGAAGTGATGTGTCAACGCCCATATCAGCACTGATTAAAAGTTCTTCAAGACTTTCAAGCATATTGTCATCAAACAAACGCTTTTTTTCAACTTTTTTAGTTTCGTCTTTACGCTTGAAAACCCTTCCAAAAAAACTTTTTTTAGTCGAACTCTCTTCTTTAGAAACTTGGGTGTTGTCTGGCTCTGGCTCTGGCTCTGGCTCTGGCTCTGGCTCTGGCTCTGGCTCTGGAAAAACTTCAGTTTCTGACTTTTGTCCAGTCTTATCTTCATCATCTGGTAAATTATTTTCAGCTTCACTGTCTTCATTTTCAACAATGGCATCAATACCTTCCTCAATTCTTGAAGAGGATCTAAACAGTTTTGATTTAAGTTTTTTAAAAAAAGACATCGTTAAGCCTGGTAATTTAAATCTGTGTAACCTTATCTTACATAAAGTAAAAGACTTCAATAAAGCTCATTCTCATAAAATAAGATCAGATAATAGTTTTAAATAATATGAGATATAAATGAGGCTCTTAAACTTCGTCATTAAAGTGTTTGATTACCATTCTGATAGGATTTGGTGCTGCTTGTCCTAATCCACAAATGGATGCATCGACCATCGCTTCAGAGAGTTCTTCTAGCAAATTTTGATCCCATTTATCTTCACTCATTAGCTTGACTGCTTTTTCACATCCAACACGACAAGGAGTACACTGACCACAACTTTCATCTTCAAAGAATTTTAACATGTTCAGAGCAGCTTCCTTAGCACTATCATGGTTTGATAGTACTACGACTGCAGCAGAGCCAATAAATGTTCCATATTCTTGTAGCGTATCAAAATCTAAAGGAATATCTCCCATTGAAGCAGGTAATAAGCCAGAAGATGGTCCACCAGGTTGGTAAGCTTTAAAAGAATGCCCTTCAAGCATTCCACCAGAATAATCTTCGATTAATTCGCGAACTGTTGTTCCCGCAGGGGCTAATTTTACTCCAGGGTTTCGTACACGACCAGAAACAGAATAACTCCTCAAACCTTTTCGGCCATGTGCACCATGAGCACCAAATACATCAGAACCATCACGAGCTATTTTTGCGATCCAATGAAGCGTTTCAACATTATGAACTAAAGTTGGTTTGTTAAATATTCCAACACTGGCTACAAATGGTGGTCGATGACGAGGTAAACCTTTTTTACCTTCAATACTTTCAATCATCGCACTTTCTTCACCACAAATGTATGCACCTGCTCCTCGACGTAAATCAATAAACCCACTTTCGACTATTCCTGCATCCTCAAGTGCAGTTATTTCTTTTGCTAAAATAGCAAGAACTGCTGGGTACTCGTCACGCATGTAAATGAAACATTTTGCAGCATCTACCGCCCAAGCAGCAATCAGCATACCCTCTAAGAAGAAATGAGGTTCTCGCTCAAGAAAGTAACGATCTTTAAATGTTCCAGGTTCGCCTTCGTCACCATTAACAGCCAAATATCTAATTCCGGAATTCATTCTTACAAAAGACCATTTTTTACCAGAAGGAAAACCAGCACCACCCATACCACGCAATCCACTTTCAAGTATTTCATCTTGAATTTGATCTGGAGTCCTTGATCCACCCCGTAGATTTTTTAGTTCTGTATATCCCCCACCTGCAGAATAGTCTTTAAGCTCTTGATAATTAGGAATTTTTGCATGGACATCATTCGCCTTTATCGCTTTAGATACTTTTTCTTCATTTGCATTATCAATATGATTATGCCCTATTTCTAGTGTGGGGGCTGTATCACATCTACCCATACATGGAGCTCTTACTACCCTTACATCGCGCCCACTATTATACTTCTCACCAAGCTTAAGTAACAGATCCTGAGCACCGGCCAATTCACATGACAGGCTATCACATACGCGAATTGTCAGACTTGGTGGAATTTCTTCGCCTTCTTTGACGATATCAAAATGTGCGTAAAAACTTGCGACTTCGTATACTTCAGTTTGAGAGAGGCGGAGCTCCTCAGCAAGTGCAGCCAAATGTTGAGATGATAAATGTTTGAACTTATCTTGTATCAAATGCAGATACTCGATTAAAAGATCAGCCCTTCGTTCGCGATTGCCCAATAGTACTTTTATATCATCAATAGCTTGCTCATTAACTTGACGACCTTTTGGCGTTTTGCGCCCTTTTCCTTTGCCTGATTTCCATACGCCATCAGTTTTTTGATCTAAAGCCATTATCTACGCCTTCTTAGTTTAATGTTTAATAACTATAAATAATATATTTGTGAGCTAAAAAAACGACTTCTAAGTCGAAAAATTCGTAATCAACCTATTTAAATAATGAGGTTTTCCCATCATAAAATTCAATTTCTAATTCTTTATTAACATCAGCCTCTTTAAGTCTTGTTATTAATTTTCCATCTTTATTGCGAACCACAGTATATCCTCTTCGTAATGTAGCTTCGTACCCAAGTGTTTGCCGTATACGCTCCAACCCATCCAGTGAGCTTTGATTACGTTGAATAATTAGTCTTATATTGGCCTCTATACTTTTCACAAATCGATTCATTTCTTTAGTTCGATCAATCAATTTATTTTGAAGCAGGCGTCCCCTCAAACCAGCACTCGTTTGCAATAACAATGTTCTTTTATTATTACTTACAGCGCTCAATGCTCTTGGCAATCTGTCAGATACTGCATCTAAGCGTTGTGCAGCCATTGCGACTAAATCAGCTGGAGTAGGCAATCCTCTACTAAGATCTTTTAATCTCTGTCGCTTTATTTCCAAATTAGAAGTTAAAGATCGCACTCGCCTTTCCTCCATTGATGACAACCACCCCATAAGATCTGCTCTGACAGGTACTGCATATTCAGCTGCAGCAGTTGGAGTTGGTGCGCGTAAATCAGAAGCTAAATCTATTAATGTTGTATCTGTTTCGTGACCTACTGCAGAAATTAATGGTATTTCACTTTCAAATGCTGCGCGAACAACAGATTCTTCATTAAATCCCCATAAATCTTCTATGGATCCGCCGCCTCTAGCAACAATTATCAATTCAGGCCTAGGCATTGCACCGCCTGGTGTCAGTTTATTAAAGCCATTTATTGCTGCAGTGACATCGGGAGCACAGCTTTCACCTTGAACAGATACAGGCCATAAAAGTACTTTTCGTGGAAATCTATCACTTAAGCGATGAAGTATATCCCTTATTACTGCACCCGATGGTGATGTAACTACACCAATAATTTCAGGTAGATAAGGGATTTCTTTCTTAATGTTTTTATCAAAAAGGCCTTCTGCTTCTAACTTCTTCTTGCGCTTTTCTAATTGCGCCATCAAAGCACCGATACCTGCCACGGACATTTCTGATACAATCATTTGATATCTTGATTGACCTGCAAAAGTTGTAATTTTACCAGTTGCAACAACCTCTAAGCCTTCTTCTGGTTGTGTTGCCAATTTTGAGGCTTGGCCCCTCCAAGTAACAGATGCAATAACTGATTTATCATCTTTCAAATCAAAATATAGATGGCCTGAAGCTGGCCGTGAAACACGCCCTACTTCCCCTCTAATACGAACATTTGAAAACTCGCCTTCTATCATTCTTTTTAATACACTTGATAATTCAGAAACTGAGAATTCTGGAGCATTTTCACCTTGACCTGGGCTGTCGATTAGATCTGACATTTCTGCATCCTCTCTTGGCTTTTTGTGTAGCAAACAATAGAACCATTGTAAGAAAAGGCCAAGGAAATTAAAAACATGAATATACTTATTTTAGGCTCTGGTGGCCGTGAACATTCGCTGGCATGGGCAGTAAAACAAAATCCAAAATGCGATACTTTATATTGCTCCCCTGGCAATGCAGGCATATCCAAAATAGCTCAATGTATTGATTTAAATATTGAAAATAGCTCTGAGATAATTAAATTTTGTATAGATAATGATATTTATTTTGTAATTATTGG
>FZLS01000215.1 GCA_900197625.1 Rhodobacteraceae bacterium Water-Bin34
TCAGTAGCTTTCATGGCGGCAATATCCCAATCGATCTCGCCTGTCGCTATTTTCATTTTAGTTTGCGCCTCTGCTTTTTTCACAGCAGTTTTGCCTTCAATCATAGTGCCAGCAAGATCTGCAACTTGACCTATTAATCCTAATCCAATCATTTGTCTTTTCCTTTCGCCAATGCGTTAGCCCCAAAAAATACAGATACGATACCAGCCACAGACACAAAGTAAATGCTTGCCATCGATCCTAATATTTTTGCGGCCTCATCTAATCCAAAAATTACAGCGCCAATCACGGCAAATGGGTATAGCAACATTCCAAACAGAGCAAACCATGTCATTGACCTAATTGCATCTCGCTGGGCATCCTCATCCTGCATTCGCAAGCGCCTGTCTTCCAGAGCCATGCGATCCCACTCGGCCTGATCAATTGATCCATTGCCATCTACATCAAATTTTTTAAATTCATCCATTGTTAATCCGCTAGAGGGTTATCTAGCGCCCTTTGCAGTTTCTTGGTTAGTTTATCTTCCAGCTCTTTCATTTCGCCACTTTGTGAAACTCTAACACGTTCTCTCTGATTTTCAAAGCGCACCTCAGCCTTGTCGATCATCTCTCTAACATTGTCCTCAGATTTTCGCACCATGTCCTCAACTCTGTCGGCTTGGCGCTCAATGCTCAAAATATCGTCACGAAGTCCAGTTTTAATCTCGCGTGTGTAATCCATAGTTTGCTGAATGTTAGCATCCATCAATTCCATTTGGGTTTGGTATTCTTGTAAATCAAGGCCAGCAACCTCTTCAATCTTTTGCCACATCAGCAAGCCACCATATAGACCAGATCCCACTGTAGACAGGAATGCAAATATTGCTATTATAGATCCAGCCGTCAGCTTCATGCCCCCAGCTTGTAGTTGGCGGTCAGCTAAACCATCAATACCATCCGCGATTTTTGTTGTATCGACCATTAGTTCTCAAATTCCATATTTGTAGATTGCAGATTTTTCATTGCATTCAGCTCTTCCTGCAACATGCGTATTTCCATTTTGCGCTGTAACAGCTCAACCTCAAATAATTTCTGGCATTCAATACGTTTCTTAGGCGCATTTAGTGGAATGACAATGCGCGCATAAACGCCAATATCTTTACCTCTAGCATTCGTATCAAGTCCAGAGATCAAACCAGTTAATCCATATTCCAGCAGTGTAGACCCAGAGATAGAGTTCGAGCATTCTATACTGCCAGACCTTATCCTATCGGATTGAGTATTAATGTTAGGCGTTGGTAGCGCCAGAGATAGTGACGAGCTATCAGCTAAAGCACTGCCAGCAATTAAGGATAGAATGATTGCATATTTCATTTACTTTTCTCCATAATTTTTGAGCATATCAAAGATGAAACAAACGGCTTAGATTTGTTATCTTTTAGCAGTTTTGATTTTGTGCAAATATACATTGCCCTATCTAAATCAACTTTCCTAACATATACGTCAAAATTTACTCTCGTTTTGTAATCGACTTTCATTATCCTATATTTTGACGAAAATGGAAGCCCCACAAAATTTTTATCAAATACACCAATTTGGTAATACTTTACCTCTTCTCTTGAGTTAAAAATTGATAGCTCAAATTTAACAATCCCATCCACTGTGGAATACTGTTTTTTAGGGTAGGCTGGGGTCTGTTCGTGAGCAGATACGCCAGACCCCAATAACGTAGCAATTACAATCGCTTTTAGGTGGGTATACACGATATTGTAGCCTGAGCTGTATACGTTCCGCCTGTAAACGGCTTGCCACCGCCATATTCAGCAACGCTTGAGATTGCAAACCATGTAGAGCCAGCAGTTGTTAACGAGTAGCTTGTGGTAGCCCCAGCAGTAGTCTTGTTAGTGTCATATGATGACATAGCCGCGTCGCTCGTATTCACAACGCTGACAGATCCTGTCCACGTCACAGTGTCATTTAGGGATGGTGATGAGGTAAAAGTTGTTGGATGCGTGATATTAGCTGTGTAGCTATTTGCAATCGCAACATCTATTCTAACCTCTGGATGTATTCCGCCATCGCTTGGGCTTGTACTTAACTTGTTTGCCGTAGGAGATCCAAATACACCGCTTTTAGTTGTCTGGATTATACATTTCGCAGACACGTTGCCCACTATATCGACACTATCTGCAAAAGCTGGTGTAGCTAGTGCTAATAGTGGTATTGCTAAATATTTCATATTAACCTCACTTATTGTACTGCATGTCTACCATTTGTTCATGCTTTAGTTGTTGTGCCAAATTAGCCCTTAAAGCTCTTTTGTTATCTGGCATTTGTTTTTCACTTAATTTATATTTGTCCTCATATATACCACCATTGATAGTAGAATTATAGTAGGGCTGAATATTAGTTTGCAAATTTATAATATTTATCATTTCGCCCTGCTGGTATTCTTGAAACATAGTTAAGGCATTTTCGGAAGACATTAAACCCAGCTCTATTTTCGTTGGCTTATCATCGTCTTCGTCATCCTCTGGGATCTTAGCCTCATCTGGATATTCGTATTCTTCCTCTTCAATTGCGTCTACAACTGCGTCGTCTTCTAACGCATTATAAACCTCAACCTCTGGGATCTCTGGGATGGGCTTCTTATACCCAGCGCAACTTGGATTGAGTTGTGGGTCATAACATTCGTCAACGCGGAATGTATATACAACTGTAGCATCCTTAACAGTACCATCACCCTCAACTGTGATTGACCCATCGCCCCAATTTTCTAGCGGAATATTATTTAATGGAAATGACTTTGTAATTGTATTTGATGGCACGCCAGACCAATCATCAGTTTCTTTGAATAAGTAGCCATCGCCGCCAAAGTTTAGATTACCGACTGTCACCTTCATGTCTGCGTCTGTTTCTTTTTCTGTAGTATATCTGTAAATCAGGCCATTTATATCTACGCCGCCAATTGATGGTAAGACAGATGACATACTCCAGCTCAATCCATTTTTGGCGGCATTTGTACTCGCCCAATAACTGTATGGATCGGCGTTAGAGTAAGAGTAG
>FZLS01000027.1 GCA_900197625.1 Rhodobacteraceae bacterium Water-Bin34
TTTTACTAACCTTGCGTATTAATAATTTCAGTTTTCCATGTTTTACAATTGATTTTAAGTTTTTCTGAAAGAGGTTTATCTGTAATTATGGTATTTATATCTGAAAGTGAACAGCTAGTCAGAGGTGCTTTGCGTTCGAATTTAAGATAATCAGCAACTATGATAACTTGTCGTGATCTGTTGATTGCTGTTTGACTTACTATAATTTCTTGACCGTCATAATCGAGCAAATCTCCATCTGTGTCGATTGCTGAACATCCAAGAATTGAATAATCAAATTTAAATTGTTTAACCATTTCAACTGTTAGTCCACCAACTATTCCACCATCAAGACGTCTTAGTATGCCTCCAGCTAAAATTATTTCACAATTTTTATTCGCTGATAATATATTTGCTATATTAAGATTGTTTGTAACTACCAATAAATTATCATGATTTAAAAGCTCTCTTGCAACGGCTTCTGTAGTTGTGCCAATATTTATAAATACGGAAGCTCCATTGGGAATTCGGGAAGCGCATTCAGCCGCTATATTTCTTTTTCCTAATTTATTTAGCAGTCTTCGTTGTTCATATTCAATATTTACAACTCCTGAAGGAATAACAGCACCGCCATGTACTCGTTCAAGTTTTCCAATTTCTGTTAATCTGGATAGATCTCTTCTTATTGTTTGAACGGTAACATTATATCTCTCTGCCAAAGCGTCGACCGTAACTTTACCGTCTTTACGTGCAATATCTAATATTTCTTTTTGTCTAAAAGTAGAGACCATAATTTTTGCTCGCTTAATGCTAGATTATATTCTTTTATAATTGGATCTTGATCTTTAGTATAGTCACTAAAGGTTTCGTAATTCCATTAAGTTATGCTTAAAACCTAAATTTGTTAATCCAAAATTCAAATAAATAATAACAATAACGAAAATAAACGAACATTCGTTATTGTTGCTATTTATTATTAATGATATTCAAGATTCTATATATTACGGAATTTTTTTATGAATAAATATGAAGATAATGATATCGATGTTGATATCTTTGTTATTGGTGGTGGAATTAATGGTTGTGGCATAGCCAGAGATGCTATTGGAAGAGGGCTAAGTGTTGAGTTGGCTGAGATGAATGATTTGGCTTCTGCTACCTCATCAGCGTCTACGAAACTATTTCATGGTGGACTTCGATATCTAGAATACTGGAAAGTTCGCCTTGTAAGAGAGGCTCTAATTGAGCGTGAAATACTTCTCAAAGCTATGCCCCATATTTCTTGGCCAATGCGTTTTGTATTACCTTACCATAAAAATATGCGATTTGATGTTAATACGCCTACTTCAAAACTATTAAATATATTTATGCCCTGGTTAAAAGGGCGTAGACCTGCCTGGTTAATAAGGTTTGGATTGTTTTTATATGATAATTTAGGTGGGAGAAAGTTTCTAAAAGGAACGAGTTCACTTCATCTGTCGAATAACAAAGAAGGTGTGCCATTAAAGAACAAGTATCTTAAAGCTTTTGAATATTCTGATTGCTGGATTGAAGATAGCCGTTTGGTTGTTTTGAATGCTCGTGATGCTGAGATTAGAGGAGCCAAGATCAATGTTCGCACGAAAGTAGTGTCTGCAGAGCAAATTAATGGCATCTGGCATTTAACTCTACATTCAATAATTGATGATGCTACGCGAGTTGTAAAAGCAAAAATGATTGTTAATGCTGGTGGGCCTTGGGTCGAAGATATAATTCAAAACAAAGTACGCTTGAATAGTTCTGAAGGTGTTAGGTTAGTTCGTGGAAGCCATTTGATTACCAAGAAATTGTATGAACATAATAAATGTTATTTCTTTCAAGGGGAAGATGGTAGAATTATATTCACTATCCCATATGAAACAGATTTTACACTGATTGGTACAACAGATGTAGAGCATTTTGATATTTCTATAAAACCTGAATGTACACTCGAAGAAAAAAAATACCTCGTAAACTTTGCATCAGAATATTTTGAAACAAAAGTCACCATAGATGACATTGTAAAGACTTATTCAGGTGTTAGGCCTTTATATAATGATAATGCATCTTCTGCATCTGCCGCAACTCGTGACTATGTCTTGAGCATTGATGAGACACTTGGAGCTCCAATTTTAAACGTATTCGGCGGTAAAATTACAACATACAGAAAACTATCAGAAAATGCCTTAGATAAAATTTCCAAGATATTGCCTAAAGTAGGTGCAAGTTGGACTGCAGGTGTTCCTTTACCTGGGGGTGATTTTAATATTGAAGATTTAGAAAGCTTAATTAACAAACTATTGAAAAAATATAATTTTCTTGATCAAAAATGGGCATCAAGATTGATAAAAGCTTATGGAACTGATGCTTTTGAATTATTAGGACATTGCGAAAATAGTAAAGATTTGGGGATTTCTTTTGGTGCTACATTGACTGAAAAAGAAGTAATTTGGTTGATAGAAAATGAGTATGCAAAAACTGCTGATGATATTATTTGGCGTCGTTCAAAATTAGGTTTGCGACTTTCAGATCAAGAAATTGTAATACTTTCTAATTGGATAAATGATAACTTAACAACGTTAAGATAATTACGTATTATGCTAAAAACATATAAAATTAGCACTCTTTTCATTTTGGTTAAATATTAATTTTGTAGATATATGGAGATTTTAAATGACTTATATTTTAGCTATTGATCAGGGCACTACGTCAACAAGAAGTATAATATTTGATGAAAATATGAATATTGTAACAACTGATCAGGTTGAGTTTGAGCAGCATTTTCCTAAATCAGGTTGGGTTGAGCATAATCCAAATGATCTGTGGGAAACCACTTTAAAAACTTGTCAGACTGTAATGAACGCCCTTGGTCAGAATATGAATAAGATCGAAGCAGTAGGAATTACTAACCAGCGAGAAACAGTAATAGTTTGGGATAAAAATACTGGTCAACCAATTTATAATGCCATTGTATGGCAAGATAGGCGTACGTCAGACGTTTGTGAAAAAATGCGTCTGGCTGGAAACGAAAAAATAATTACAGATCGCACTGGATTATTATTAGATCCATATTTTTCAAGCACTAAGCTCAAGTGGATTTTAGATAATATTGAAGGTGCTCGAAAGAGGGCAGAGAATGGTGAATTGTTATTCGGTACAGTGGATTGTTTTTTAATCTGGAAGCTTACAAATGGTGAAATTCATGCAACGGATGCAACAAATGCTGCACGGACGATGCTTTATGATATCCACAAAGGCCGTTGGAGTAAAACAATATGTGATTTGTTAGAGATACCGATTAAAATGCTTCCAGAAGTTAAAGACTGTGCCGCAAATTTTGGGAAAACTCATACAAATTTGTTCAAAAGACGAATACCTATTTGTGGAGTTGCCGGAGACCAACAAGCTGCTACCATTGGTCAGGCTTGTTTTAAGCCAGGTATGATGAAATCAACTTATGGAACAGGGTGTTTTGCTTTATTAAATACTGGTGAAACTCCTGTAACTTCCAAAAATAAATTATTGACTACAATCGCCTATCAATTTGATGGCAAACCAACTTATGCTCTTGAAGGTTCAATTTTTATAGCGGGTGCTGTTGTGCAATGGTTAAGGGATGGGTTGAAAATTATTAATGAGGCTGGTGAAACCCAAGAACTTTCTGAAAAAGCTGATAATGAGCAAAATGTTATTATTGTACCTGCCTTTGTAGGTTTAGGTGCTCCATATTGGAATGCCGAATGTCGCGGGGCAGTATTTGGTCTGACAAGAAATACAGGAGCTCCAGAAATGGCAAAAGCAGCACTTGAAAGTGTTGGTTTTCAAACACGTGATTTACTTGAAGCTATGTCAGCAGATTGGCAAATTTCAGGTGTAAGTCCTACTCTTCGTGTGGATGGAGGTATGTGCTCTAGTGATTGGACGATGCAGTTTCTATCTGATATTATAAATGCACCAGTTGATAGACCAAAAATCATTGAAACAACTGCTTTAGGCGTAGCTTGGTTGGCTGGAATGCATATAGGTTTATATCCTGATCTAGATGAATTTTCTTCGAAATGGACAAAAGAAAAAGAATTTAAACCATCTATGGATGAGGAATGTCGTAATTCAAAGTATTTAGCATGGAAGAGAGCAGTTAAATCAACACTTGAAGTATAAAGTCATGTAAAGACATTAAAATATTTAAGGAAGTGATTTATGGATTTTCCACACACTTTTAGGGCACGATTAGCAACACGATTAGCATTCTTTGCTGCAGGGTTTGCAATGGGTTGTTGTGCCCCATTTTTTCCATTTATTAAAGAAAATGTAAGTGCTGATAAAAGTGAATTTGGACTTTTATTATTATGTCTTGGCATAGGAGCTATAATCGCAATGCCTATTACAGGTATTGTTTCTGCTAAACGTGGATCAAAGCCTATGATTTTATTAGGTGGATTTCTTATGGCGCTCTTAATCCCAATTCTGGTGGTTGTGGAATCCCAATCTATTTTAGCTATAATAATATTTTTACTGGGTGCATCATTGGGCACTCTGGACGTTGCAATGAATGTACATGCAGTTGAAGTTGAAAAAATAGAAAAACGATCTCTAATGTCAAATTTCCATGCACAATTTAGTATCGGTGGATTGATTGGAGCTGGGCTAATGACTGTGTTTTTATTTTTTGGAGTTTCTATTTTGATTTCATCATTTATTTCAGCCAGTATTACTTTTATTGCAATGACACTTACTGTAAACCGCCTCCTTAATGTATCTACAGTTGAGAAAACTAAATTTATGCTCCCAAAAGGAGTTGTAATATTGTTGGCAATATTTGCTGCAATTATTTTTTTAATAGAAGGGGCAGTAGTTGATTGGGGCGCTCTTTTGATTATTGATCGTGAGCTTACAACACCAGAAAGTGCAGGAATTGGTTATATTCTTTTCTCAGTTGCTATGGTCATAGCCCGCCTACTTGGAGATGGAATTGTAAAGGCAATAGGTGAATTTAAAGTTCTTATATTTGGTGTAATTATTACAATTTTAGGAATATTAATTATTGTTTTATCAAATATAACAATAATAGCATTGAGTGGATTTATGTTTATTGGTTTGGGTGTAGCCAACCTTGTTCCAATATTTTTTAGTGCTGCTGGAAGGCAATCAGTTATGCCACCCGCTATTGCAATCGCATCTGTAACGACAACTGGTTACGCGGGAATATTACTTGGTCCGGTTATAATTGGTTATGTTGCTGAAGTTACTTCATTATCAATTGGATTTAGCATACTTATACCACTTATTGTTTTGATAGTAATTTTTTCACGCAAGATATCCATAAACTAAATAAAATTTTTAATAAATTTGTATGCTTAACTTTTTGATGTTATTTGAGCAAACTTTTCTAAAATGTGCATGCTTGAGGCAACTGCTGGACCAATTCCAAAGGCAAATATTATTGTTCCAATTCCTACAATTCCACCAAGGTTCCATCCAATAAAAATAACTGTTAGTTCAATACCACTTCTAACCCATGCAATAGGAAAGTTTGTTAATTTTTGTAATCCAGTCATCAATCCATCTCTTGGCCCTGGACCTAAATTAGCTATAAGATACAGTGCGCCTCCAAAGCCTGTTACTAAAACTCCAAGTGTTGCTTCTGCAATTTGTAATAAAGGGTTTTTAAAAGTTGGAAGAATAGGTAATATATATTCAAATACCAATGCAATTATTATTGCATTTAAAATGGTGCCAATGCCAGGAATCTGCTTTAGAGGTATCCAGCAAAAAAGAACGATTAAACTAATAATGAATGTGGAATATCCAATACTCCAACTTGTGACTTGACTAAGCCCTTGCGCGAGTACAGTCCAAGGACTAACGCCAGCGCCTGAAGCAACCAATAGTGCTTCGCCTAGTCCAAAAAGAACTAAACCTATTACTAAGAATAATACTGAGATTGGAGGAGGGGATATTGTAAGCGCTTTAGGCGAACTCCAAAAAAGCTTTGGAACACTCTTTACAGATAAGAATTTTGGTTTTTTTACAATCATTATGAATGCCTTTAAGCTTCAAATATTAGTGTAATGAATAGTTTGTAAAATAAAATAATTATTTATTAAGCACCATCCCAGCGTCTTAACATCCAATACCATTGTTCTGGATTTGAAATAATCCTTTTTGAAAGGCTATCATTAAAACTACGTGTCATTGTCAAGCTATCTGTGTGAGGAATAGGGTCTTCGAATTCTACCTTGAATTCGTTTTTATCATCAATGCGGATGCCATATGCTGGTATCATCGGTATATTATATTTTAATGCTAGTTGGGCTGCAGAAAGTGATGTAAGCGCGTCTAGACCTAGAAATGGAATTCTGGTTCCCTCTGCAACTTTTTCATCCAGTAAAATTGACATTATACCTCCATCCCGAAGGTGTTTTACTAATGCTCTAGTTCCTCTTTTACCTGTTTCTAGAATGGGAAGACCACCTTCTTTGATTCCAGCTAGTAATCTTCTTTGATAATGCCTATTTGTATTTGGTCTATAAACTGCACCACTTTCCAATCCATTCATCTTCAATGCAGCTCTTATCGCTTCCCATTGTCCAAAGTGTCCAGAAACTATAATTGCTCCTTTTCCAGTTGCATAGGCGTCTTTTAATGCATCCAAACCAGGCCCAGAAACTTTAAATTTTTGTGTAAATGTGTGAAATTCCGAAAGATGATATATCTCAAACAATGTACGGCCCATGTTGCGGCCCATTTCGCGTCCTAAGTTGTTCCTAGCTTTTCGTTTCATGTTTGGAAAAGCTTTTTTTGCTTCTCTATCAAATCGTCGTCTTGCTATTGGAAACCATCTGATTACAACGCTAAATGTTGTTCCTAATGCCCTAGAGCGCATGTCAAAAGCACGCCACTTAAAAACTGTAAGAGCTGACCACAGGGGAAAATATCTTGCGTGACTGAAAAGTGATTTAAAATATCTAAGAATCATAATTCTGTATGATAGTGTTATTCAATAAAGCCAATAACAAAATTATTTTTATTGATTTTAGATTTATTAAATTTTCATGTTATCTAAAGTATGCTCAAGGCCTTTTCTTATGTGTATTTCAAGTGCTTCCATTGCTCTTGATGAATTGCGTGAGAGTGCAGCATCAAATATCTGTTGGTGTTCTAGCGCAGCGTCTTCTCCTCTATCTGTTATTACAAGCATTTGGTATCGCAAATATTTGTCAAATATAATTGCATGAAGTGACATTAAGTTCTGAGAATTACACGCTTCAATCGAAGTTTTGTGAAATTCCCAATCATATCTTTTCCAGGTTTCTTTTTGAGAATAATCTCCAGATAACATTTTTTCTTCTACCAATTTTAATTTGTGGTGAGCTGCTACTAAATTACCTTCCCAGTCAGCGTCACCATTTTCAATTGAGGTTTTAAGAGCTGAGCATTCTAAAAGTATTCTCAGATTAGCAATTTCTGCTAAGTCTTCGCGGGATACAGAACGAACAAAAAATCCACGTTGTTCTGCAGCCTCTACGAAACCATCACTTGATAATCGATTTAATGTTTCCCTCAAAGTTGATACGCTTGCATCGTACTGTTCTTTGAGTCCATCAAGTTTCAACTTACTGCCTGGGGCTAAGTTTCCAAAAATGATATCTTTTTTGATGCGTTCATATGTACTGGAGCCTACAGTATTAATAATTTTTGTCATAAATTTCTCAAATAATATGTTAATATTTTTATCAATATACAATTATATGATACTTCTCAACCATATATAATAACCGATTTTATAAAAAATATCATATATTATTGCGAATCTTAATTCTTTAATGTAGCTTCGAATTATTAACAAATTTCCAGGGAAACTAATGACTAATATTATTAAGCTTGCTGTTGTTGGTGCTGGGTTGGTGGGGCAAAGGCATATTAATGCGATTTCAAAACAAAAGGATGTTAAACTAGTTGCGATTGTAGAGCCAAATCCTACGGAAGACATAAATTCCTTGGCTGTACCCTGTTTCTCAAATTTAAAAGAAATGTTTGCAGCTATATCTCCAGATGGAGTAATATTGTCTACTCCAACACCATTACATGTATCTCAAGGCTTAGAATGTATCGAACGCTCTTGCCCTGTATTAGTTGAAAAACCATTAGCCACGTCTGCTGTTCAAGCAAAGATTTTAACCGACGCGGCTGAGCATGCAGCAGTCCCATTGCTAGTGGGGCATCATAGACGTCATAACCCATTAATTCAAAAGGCAAAGGAATTAATATTAAGTGGGGAAATTGGTAATATTAGGGCTCTACAAGCAACATGTTGGTTTTATAAGCCTGATGAGTATTTTGATATTGCGCCATGGAGAACACAAAAAGGTGCAGGTCCTGTTTCAGTTAATTTAGTGCATGATATTGACCTTATGAGATATTTTTGTGGAGAAATTATCTCTGTTCAAGCTCAAATGGCGCCTTCAATTAGGGGCTTTGATAACGAAGATTTAGCTGCAGCAGTTTTAAAGTTTGAAAGTGGAGTTATTGGGACTGTAACTGTGTCTGACAGCATTGTGTCACCATGGAGCTGGGAATTAACATCTCGAGAATATCCAATTTATCCAATGACATCTGAGTCTTGTTATTTGCTAGGTGGCTCAGAAGGCTCTTTGTCAGTTCCAGATTTAAAAGTTTGGTCACACAAAGGAGAAAGAAATTGGTGGAATCCAATTTCTGGAACAATTGCACCTAGAGATGCCTCAGACCCATTAATTAACCAAATAACTAATTTTGCTGATGTAATACGTGGCGATACAGATGCTTTAGTTACTGGTCTTGATGGTTTGAAAACTCTTTTAGTAATTGAAGCTATTCAAAAAGCTGCACAAACACAAAATTTAATTGAAGTTGTGAATCCTTCAAAAATTTCAACAGATGGAGTTGCAGCACAATAATATCATATATTTTAGAAAATATATTGTATTTTAATAAAGCTATGATATAGCTTAAATAGAAACACTGCTATTGAAGCAGTTTAACAGTCTGGGAGGACAAAAATGAAAGTTAACTTTACACGTCGTATTGCTGTAGCTGCTTTAATGGCTGCAAGCGTATCAACTGGTATGCCAGCTTTGGCTGATGGGCATTCTAAAGTTCAATTACGTATGGCAACATCAGGGACTGAAACAGATCAAAGGTCTGTTGCAATGGCAAATGTATTTGCTCCATTGGTTGGAACTTTTGCAAGCTTTGAACCAAGCTACAATAGCACAATTTTTGCGCAAGGTACGGAACTTGATGCTATAAGCCGTGGTAATCTAGAAATGTCTATAACATCTGCTCAAGAATTAGCACAATTCTTTCCAGAGTTCTCAATTTTCACAGCTGGATATGTACATCAAGATGCTGATCACCAAGTAGCAGTTTTTAATGACCCTCTAATGGACCCGTTTAAAGCAAAAGTTGAAGATGAACTAGGCGTTAAACTTTTATCAGTAATGTATTTGGGTAGACGTCAAGTAAATTTGAGACAGACAAAAGACGAGCTTACAGTAAATAAGCCTTCAGATTTAGCTGGTGTTAATTTACGTATGCCTGGTACAGATGCATGGCAGTTTTTAGGTAAAGCACTTGGTGCAGCACCTACTCCTATGGCATTTTCTGAAGTATACACAGCACTTTCAACAGGTGCAGTAGATGGTCAAGATAATCCATTACCTACTGTTGTAGATAAAAAATTCTATGAAGTAACTAATCAAATTGTTTTGACATCTCACCTTGTTGACTTAAACTACATTGCTATAAGTGCAAAAACGTTCAACTCAATGACAGCTGAGCAACAAGCTGCGGTACAAGCTGCTGCTGATGCTGCGGCTGCATCAGGTCGTAAGATTCAACTAGAGTTAGAAGGTAGCTTAGTTGCATTTTTGGAAGAGCAGGGAATGGAAGTTTATGAACCAGATACAGCTGCTTTCCGTAATCAAGTACAATCTATGTACTTAGATAGTGAATTTGCTGCAACATGGCCTGCAGGAGTTCTTGAAAAAGTAAACGCATTGGGTAAATAATCCAATAAAATTTTGGGAGAACATTAAATGCCTAAATTCATTAAAGGGTTCTCTCAAATTACAAAAGCAATTGCTGGCGGTTTACTGGCAGCAATTTTTTTAACTTTTCTTTTGCAAATATTATTAAGGTATTTTTTTACTCCAGCTGGATGGACACTGGAGCTTATCGGAATTTTGTGGGTGTGGTTGATATTCTTTTCGTGCGCTTTTGTTGTAAGAGAGTCAGACCATGTTAAGTTTGATATTCTATACCTAGCTATGCCATTAAGAATTAGAAAGATTATGGCAATTATAAGTGCATTTTCAATCGTAATTGGAATGATTTATATTTACTTACCCACGTGGGATTATATCGATTGGATGAAAATACGTAAAACTTCCACTGTAAAAAATCCTTTTACAGGAGCAAAAATTCCTATGAGAGATGTATTTTCCATATATGCTATTTTTATGATTGCTGTGGGCGCAAGATACGCATGGATGATTGTGAATATTTTTAAAAATGGACCTCCAAAAACAGAACTAGAAATTACTCTTGAAGAGCAAAGTTTGGAAAAGAGTAATTTATCATGAGTTTTGAACTTGCCTCATGTTTGGTGACACTATTTTTATTAGCTGGAATTGGAACTCCAATTGGTTACTCAATAATGTTGGCTTCTGTAGTATACCTTGGGTTTTCAGGTCTTGACGTTGCTTTAGCTGGTGAGAAAATTTTACAAGGATTTTATTTGAGTACTATTCTCATTGCTGTGCCATTATTTATTGTTGCAGCAAATATTATGAATGCTGGAACTATAACTGACAGATTATTAAATTTTTGCGTAGCTGCAGTAGGTCGTTTTAAAGGTGGGCTTGGGCATGTAAATGTAGTAGCTTCTTTGATTTTTTCTGGAATGTCTGGCTCTGCTGTTGCGGATGCTGCTGGAATTGGAAAAATAATCATTGAAATGATGACTAAAGATAATAGGTACTCCAGGGGCTACGCAGCTGCTATTACAGCTGCATCAGCAACTATTGGGCCTATAATTCCACCATCAATTCCAATGGTTTTATATGCTTTAGTTTCAAAAGCATCAATTGGTTCACTCTTTTTGGCGGGTATTCTCCCTGGATTAATTATGGGCCTTGTTCTAATGATTATGAATTACTACATGGCGGGCAAACGTGGCTTTGCAATGGAAGATCCAATTCCTCTAAGAGAACTCCCACGAAAAACAGCAAATGCTTTCCCAGCACTGCTAATGCCCGTAATATTATTATATGGCATCTATGGTGGTGTGACGACACCAACTGAAGCTGCGGCCATTGCAGCTTTCTATGCATTATTGCTTGCTGGACTGTTTTATAAAGCATTATCATTTAAGGCACTGTTCAATGTTTTTGTGGACAGTGCACGTTCATCTGCATCTGTCGGCATTGTTATTGGTGGTGCTTTTATATTAAATTTCATAGTCATATCTGAACAAATACCACAATCAATTGCGATGCTTTTAGACGGTACTGATGTAAACCCGATTGTGTTTTTAATTGTTGTGAATTTATTGATCTTAGCGTTAGGCTGTATTCTAGATGCAACAACTATTATATTAGTTATAGTTCCACTTTTTATACCAACATGTGAGGTTTTAGGTATTGATCTAGTACATTTTGGTGTTCTTGTTGTCGTGAACTCAATGATTGGATTAATAACCCCACCTTACGGAATACTTTTATTTGTAATAAATGCAGTTACAGATATTCCTCTAAGAGAAATTATCTCAGAGATTTGGGCATTCCTGGTAATTTTAATAGCTGCGCTATTAATCATGTTGTTAGTTCCAGATTTAGTACTTTGGTTACCTAGAGTATTTGGTTACCAAGGCTAGTCTTGTGCTCTGTATCTCTACTAATACTGTTAAAGGTAATTTTGAAGAAAAATTGAAATCAGTTTCAGAATCTAATTTCAATTTTGTTGAAATCCAAAGTTTGGATTTATTGAAATTTCAAAATAAAACTGAAGAAATTTTGGACATGATTGAAAGTGCTAATTTAAGAATAGCAGCTTTTAATTTTCAAAATAAAGTATATTCAAAAAAAGATATTTTATTAGCAGCACAATTTTCAATTTCTATAAAGTCACCTATTCTAATTTTAAATATATCAGACCCCAAACAAATAGTTTTACCAGATCTTGATTTGATTGGTGATTTAAAGATTGCTTTGCTTCCAACTCGTGAATGTGAGTCTGAAACAATTCAATATGTACATAAACTCAATCATTCAAATCTTGGTATTGCTTTAAATAGTGCTAATGTTTTAGGAGATGGAACACGTCCTTTGAGATTGCGTGATTTGCAAATCTCAAAACTATTCTATGTACAACTTGCTGATGGAGTAAATGGACATTTGTTACCGAAGCTTGGCGAATTAAATTTGCAAGCTTTTATAAAAATATTAAGCCGATCTGGGTATTATGGTATTTGGTGCATTTCCATAAAAGAAAAAAACTGTCCAAGCACGGCTAGTGCATATAGATCATTGTTGAATATTTTGAGTGAAGTTTCAATTTCAGAACCATCAGCAAAGTTTGATATACCTGTAATTCCTTCTAGAGTCCCAACAACTGGCATTGAATTTATAGAATTTGCTGTAGATGAAAATGCATCAAATGAGTTAACAAAAATATTATTAAGTATGTCGTTTCGTAAAGAGCGAATACATCTTAACAAAGACGTAGTTCTTTGGCGGCAAGGTGCAATTAATATTGTCATAAACAAAGAAAAATATGGATATGCTCATGAAGCATTTGAAGCACATGGAGCTATTGTTTGTGACATGGGACTACGAGTGCAAAATGCAGATGAAACCGTTTCCAGAGCAAAATCTCTGGGGTCAAAATCATTTATTCAAAATGTGGGCTTAGGCGAACTAAATATTCCTGCTGTTCGAGGGGTAGGTGGTACTATTGTTCATTTTATCGATGAAAATTCTGATTTGCATAGGGTATGGGATATCGAATTTGACAGAACAAATGATGTTGAAGCGATACAGCCCATTGGTTTGCGACGCATCGACCATGTCGCACAAACCATGAGATATGACGAAATGCAAGATTGGTTACTATATTATATTTCAACTTTTGAGATGGATAAATCTTCAATAGTAAATGTTAATGACCCATCTGGAATTATTTTAAGTCAAGCTATTGAAAGTCCTGAAGGTGAAGTACGTTTAAATTTAAATGCATCAGCAGATTTAAATACATTTGCTGGAGTATTTGTTGAAGATAAGTTTGGAGCAGGTGTGCAACATTTAGCTTTTGCTACTGATGATATTTTTGAAAGTGCAAATTTATTGAGAGTAAATGGCTTCAAAAGCTTGGATATTCCATCTGAATACTACGAAAAAACAAAAAAGGAATTTAACCTAAGTGATACGTTTATTGCTAAATTAAAAAAACAAAACATTTTGTATGATAAAGATGGAAATGGTGAATATTTTCAAGTTTATAGTAAAAATTTATTTGATGGTTTCTTTTTTGAGATTGTGCAAAGAAAAAATGGCTATCCTGGATATGGTGCACGTAATGCATCTGTTCGATTATCTTCTCAAACTATATTACAGCAAGCTTAACAAGGGAAACATACAATGGGAAACGATGCTGATGAAATACGAAATTGGTGGAGTACATCAATAATTGACATGTCACCAGGAAAAATTTCTTTTAGAGGAAATGAAATTGAAAATTTGATAGGAAATATATCATTTCCACAGATGATTTGGATGATGGTTAGAGGTGGATTGCCTACGAATGAAGAGGCTTCATTATTTGAGGCTGCATTAGTAGCTGGAGTTGATCATGGGCCTCAAGCACCTTCTATAGCTGCTGCTAGGATGGCTGCAACATGTGGGGTTGGGATTAATAATGCAATGGCTACAGGTATCAATATGTTAGGGGATATTCATGGTGGTGCCGGAGAGCAATGTGCAGAACTATTTTATGAGATATCATCAAGAATTGATAATGGTGTAACATTTGAAAAAGCGATTCAAGAAGCGTTAAGAGAATGGGAAAGTGGTAATGGAAAAATTATTAGTGGATTTGGACATAGATTTCATAAACCTATTGATCCAAGAGCTCCACGCCTATTGGAATTAGTAAGATTAGCTGCAAAAGAAAATATCGTATCTGGAAAATACGCAGATATTGCTGAAGCAATCCAATCCCATTTAAGTATTAAAAAAGATATTGCTATGAATATAGACGGTGCAACAGCTGTCATATTTTGCGAACTAGGATTTCCTGCTCCCTTATCTCGTGGGCTTTTTTGTTTGTCTAGAAGTGTTGGAATCTTATCACATGCTTGGGAGCAAATCGAACAAGGTGGAAGAAATAAGGGTCCAATGCCACCTAAATACCTACCAAAATATATTTTAAAGAATACTTGAAATATATAGGACAAATATAAAAATATCATAGATTTTTAAATACGTATTATGTTATACCTAATGTAAGATATATTTAGGTGATTCATAATGACTGATATTGCTCATGATCCATTGTACTCTTTGGCACATTTGACTCTGATAAATGCCACTACTCCAGAATTGATATATATTGCCGACCGCGCGGGTTATGATGCAGTAAGTCCTCGATTTATTCCTATGAATGTCCCTGGAGAATTCAAACAATCTCCAATTGATAAGCGAATGATCGAAGCTACAAAGATTGCTCTAAAAACAACAGGAATTAAGGTCTTAGATATAGAATTAGCACGTATTACTGAAGATTGTGATCCACGTAACTTTGATAGAGCCTTGGAACTCGGTGGTGAATTAGGCGCAAAGCGAATGATAATGAGTGCCTGGACTACAGATCGTACTGATAGGAACTTCATTGTAGATTGTTTTTCTGAGACTTGTGAAATTGCTTTTCAATATGGCCTAAGTGTTGATCTAGAATTTCCATCTTTTTCTCGTTTGAGAACTCTTGATGAAGCGCTAGATATAGTTCGTGCAGCAAAACAGCCCAATGGTGGTATCTTAGTTGATACATTATACCTTCATTTAAGTCGTGTAGAACTGGCTGAATTACTTCATGTGCCTGGCGAGTTTATAAATTTTCTACATATATCTGATGCATTACCGGGTATCGCAGATACTAAACAGGGAATGATTCAGCTCGCAAGAGATGCACGATTATATCCAAGTGAAGGTTGTATTGATTTCAAAGGAATAATTGAACGAATGCCTCCTGTGGATTACTCAATAGAGTTACCTAATTTATCTAGAATTAAGGAACTTGGATATGAAGAACATGCTCGGCGATGTTTACAACATGCTAAGCGTACTTTTGGAAATGTGAAATCCCAAAGGCGTACTCAAAATATTAACAATATCAAAGGGAAAAATATATTTCATGACCAAAGAGCTTACTAATCAAGAGCGCAAGCTTGCGCTCGATTTGCTAAACCGTGCGCGTAAAGCTATGGCGTTGATTGAAAATTACTCACAGAAAGAATTAGATAGACTAGCGCAAGCTATTGGATGGTATTCCAGTAATGAGAAAACATTTACAAAGCTAGCTCAAATGGGTGTAGATGAAAGTGGGATAGGGGATCGCTTAGGGCGGCCAGCAAAACGTTTTAAAATACACGGCGTCTTGAGAGATGCACTAAGACAACCTTCTACAGGAATTGTTGAAGTTGATGAAGAAAAAGGTTTGGTTAAATATGCGAAACCGGCTGGAGTAATCGCTTCATTAATTCCAATGACAAACCCTGCTTTAACTCCACCTGTTACAGGTATTTATTCTGCTAAAACTCGTAATGCGACAATTTTTTCACCGCATCCACGTACTGCAGTAACAACATTTAAAATGGTTGAAGTAATGCGAAGTGCATGCAGAGCTGTTGGTGCGCCTGAAGATTTATTTCAATCAATTCAAAAACCTTCGATACCTTTAACTCAATATTTAATGCAGATATGTGACTTAACACTAGCTACTGGAGGTAAGCCAATGGTTAAGGCTGCTTATTCATCCGGGAGACCCGCATATGGAGTAGGAGCTGGAAATTCATCTATTGTAATTGATGAAACTGCTGACATTGAAATTGCTGCAAAAAATACACGAATGTCAAAAACGAGTGATTTTGGCTCAGGCTGTTCTGCAGATGGAAATATAATCATTCAACAAAGTATTTATAAAGAGATGTTAAGCGCTTTACAATCAGAGGGTGGTTATCTTTGTAATGAAGATGAGAAAAACAAATTAGAATCCGCAATGTGGGATCAAAATGAAAATCGTACATTCGCGACCATAGCTTGTCCGCCTCAAAAAATTGCTTTTTCTGCTGGCTTTGAAATTCCAGATGATAGAAAATTCTTAATGGTTGAAAATCATGGACAAATTGGTCCGGAGCATAAGTTTAGCAAAGAAAAACTAACGACTTTGATGGCACTTTATCAGTTTAAAAATTTTGATGATGCTCTTGAAATAGTAAAAAAGATTTATGATACAGCAGGAAAAGGGCACTCTTGTGGCATATATAGCCACGATGATAATAATATTGATGCCTTAGCTCGAGTCGCACCTGTCAGTAGAATGATGGTTAGGCAAGCCCAATCAAAATCAAATGCAGGATCTTACACAAATGGGATGCCAATGACATCAAGTCTTGGTTGTGGAATTTGGGGCGGTAATATTACGAATGAAAATGTAACAATGAAACATATGATGAATTATACTTGGGTAAGTCGCCCAATCTCAGAGGATAAACCATCAGAACAAGACTTATTTGGAGAATTTTATGGAAATGAGGTTGCATAATGGGTGATAATATAAAAACAGTTGCTGAACATCTTGTAGACTTTCTCCAGCGAAGAGAAGTTAAACATGTTTTTGGGCTTTGTGGTCATACTAATATAGCTGTTTTAGCAGCATTGTCGAAAAGCCCTATTGATTTCATCACAGTAAGGCATGAGCAAATTGCAAGCCATGCTGCAGACGCTTATGCGCGAGTTACTGGAAAAGCTTCAGTTGTACTCTCTCATTTATCTCCAGGTCTTACTAATTGTGCAACAGGAGTTGCAAATGCTGCATTAGATTGTATTCCAATGGTCGTTATTGCTGGTGATATTCCTACCCACTATTATGGCAAACATCCACATCAAGAAGTAAACTTGCATTCTGATGCATCACAATATGAAATATATAAACCTTTTGTGAAGCGCGCATGGAGAGTTGATAGGGCAGATCTTATAGCTGAAATCTTAGAAAAGGCTTTTCATTTAGCTGAAAGTGGCCAACCTGGACCTGTTTTAGTTAACGTACCTATGGATATTTTTAGTGAAGTTATATCATCAGAAACATTTGATCGCATTCTTGATAATATGCGATCAATAATCAAGCCATCTATTGATGATCATACGGCGCGTGAAATTATAACTAAATTAGCAAATTCTAAAAATCCAGTTAGTTATGTAGGTGGTGGTATTCTTTTGTCAGGTGCTTCTAATGAACTTCGAGAATTTATAGAATTTATGGGTTTACCTGTAGCACATTCTTTGATGGGTAAAGGCGCAATAAGTGATGAAAATCCTTATCTTCTTGGTATGACAGGATTTTGGGGCACAAAATTAACAAATGATGCATGTTTAAATGCAGATTATATTCTGGCTATTGGTACTCGCTTCAAAGAAGCTGATTGTTCAAGTTGGTATCCTGGATATACATTTAATATTCCTGGATCAAAAGTTATTCATATAGATATAGAACCGTCAGAAATTGGTAGAAATTATCCAACAGATATTGGTGTTATTGCTGATGCAAAGTCCGCATTGTCTGTTTTATTGCGTGTAGCAAAAGAAATATATCCTGATGGTTTCGATAGACCAAAGTTACGTGAAAAAATTGCAAAATTTAAAAATGCATTCGTCGAAAAAAATACTAATATGGCTACCTCAAATTCATTTCCAATGATGCCTGAAAGGATCCTTGCTGATACAAGAAGTGCACTACCTGATGATGCTATTATTACAACTGATGTTGGATGGAATAAAAACGGTGTTGGACAGCAGTTTAACATACTAACCCCAGGCTCTATTTTAACTCCAGGGGGATTTGCTACAATGGGGTTTGGCCCCCCCGCAGCAATAGGTGCAAAGTTAGCAAGCCCAAATAAAGTGGTGCTTAGCTTGGTTGGTGATGGTGGATTTGGACAAAACCCTGCAATGCTTGCAACAGCTGTTGAATTAAATCTGGGAATAATTTGGTTGGTAATGAATAACAATGCCTTTGGAACAATCGCTGGTTTGCAAAAGGCACATTATGGGCTTACCTATGGCACTACCTTCCCAGGAACTTCTGAAAAACCAGAAAATGGACCAGATTATTCTAAAATTGCAGAGGCATATGGTGCCGTGGGCATAAAAATTAATAGTGCATCAGAATTACTGCCTGCATTAAGAGACGCTATTAAATCAAATAAACCAACAGTTATTGATGTAGCAATGATAAATAATCCAACACCAACGACTGGCCACTGGAATATTCTGGACATATACTCCCCAGACAAAAATGTAAGTCATGTATCAACTTAAATGATAATAGATAACACTAAATATTATTATTTGGTGCCGGTCATCTCATTATAAAAGGGTTTTGCATTGGTTGATCCGATGTATTTATCCATGTAGTTTTGGTCCTTGTATAATCATAGATTGTATCGATACCTGCTTCACGGCCGTAACCAGATTGATTGTATCCACCAAATGGTGCAATTGGGGAAATAGCTCGATATGTATTTATCCAGCATATTCCTGCCTTTATTTTTGAGGATACGCGATGTGCACGTGCTATATTTTCTGTAAATATCCCAGACCCTAAGCCAAATTTTGAGTCATTTGCGAGTGCAATTGCTTCTTCTTCGGTTTCAAAAGGTAAAAGTGACATTATAGGACCAAACATTTCCACTTTTAGAGTTTCTGTATTTGCATTTGTACATTCGACCAAGGTTGGCTCCATATAGTTACCTGCTCTTTTTAATGAGTTTCCACCAAAATGAATTTTTGCACCTTGAGATCTAGATACTGCCAGGGTTTTAGAAATGTTATTTATCTGAGCTTTTGTGCAAAGGGGCCCAATATTAGTTTCTGCATCTAATGGATTTCCGACTTTAATTTTTTTTGACTTTTCAATGATTATTTTGATTAAATTATCTAAAATATTTTTATGTATAAGTCCGCGAGACCCAGCGACACAGCTCTGTCCAGAAGCGCCAAAATTTCCTGCAATTAATCCGTTTGCCGCGCTTTCTAAGTTCGCATCATCAAAAACAATTATTGGTGATTTCCCACCTAATTCTAAAGAAGTGGCAGCAAAATTTTCTGAAGAGTTTTTAATTACATGCCTAGCAGTATCTGGCCCCCCTGTGAAAGCTATACGATCTATATCTGGGTGACTTGTTAATGGAATTGAACAATTTTCAGCGTCGCCAGTAATAACTGATATAACGCCAGGAGGAAAACCGGCTTGTTCAATTAATTTTGCGAATTCAAACATTGGTGCAGGTGCAATTTCTGAAGCTTTAAGGATAACCGTACAGCCTGCTGCTAAAGCCGGGCCAAGTTTTGTTGCAGTTAAAAACATTTGAGCATTCCATGGAACAACTGCTACAACAACTCCAATTGGTTCACGTCGAGTAAATACGTGCATGTTGGGTTTGTCTATTGGTAGAACTGATCCTTCAATTTTATCTGCTAACCCGGCATAATAGCGATAATAATCAGCTACATAACTTGTTTGAGTTGACGTTTCCGCTAAAAGTTTTCCACTGTCATTAGTTTCAACTTGCCCAATAAGATCTGCATTTTTCTCGATTAAATCTGCTAATTTATGGATTAGTTTTCCACGTTGTGATTGAGAAATATCACGCCAAGATGCATCATTTAATGTTCTACGTGCCGCGCTTACTGCGCGGTTAACATCGTTTTTTGATGCACAATCAAAAGTTGCCCAAGTTTCTCCTGTTGCAGGATTCTGTGAATCCATCGATTGTTGAGTGCTTCCGCTAACCCAGTCACCATCTATATATAGTTGATAATGTGGTTTGTTTTCCATGTTAATCCTCAATTAAATGCTGGCATGACTTCGTTTATAAACCGTTCTAAAGACTCTTTCTTTCTTTTAAAACTCATTCCACTATCTATCCAAAATGCATATTCATCGTATCCAAGTTTCTCATATCTTTTAATTTGATTAATTACTGACTTAGATGTCCCTATTGTTAAATCACGTTTCATATTCTTTGGTGACATTAATTTATTAGCGGCCAATTCTTCTTTCGATAAAGTTTTAATTTGCCCTTGTTCTACTGGTCTTTTATTTTGGAACCATGCACCAAAATAACAATAAAATCTTGAAAGTTCTCTTGCTGCTTCATCTACATCATCTTGATCTAAACCAACATAAGTATGGTGTAACAACATTATTTTTGGCCTTTTACCATCATAACCTGCACAGGCTTCATTAAATTTCTGCATAAGGTCTTCTATTTCTTCTAAACCCATCCAGAGTGGGGTGACTTGGATATTAAATCCATTTTCCACTCCAAACTTATGACTACTAATATCTCTTGCTGCTATCCAAATTGGTGGTCCGTCTTTTTGAAGTGGTCGTGGTGCAGAAGAAGTTTTTGGAAAATTATAATATTCTCCTTCATGTTCACAATCACCTGCCCATAATTTACGTAATAGCGGTATACTTTCTCTCATTTTTTGGCCTGCTTCCCAGGCATCCATACCCGGTACTAACCGTTCATATTCATAAGAATATGCACCTCTGGCTATGCCTAACTCTATTCTTCCACCGGTAATTAAATCAGTAGCAGCAGCTTCTCCGGCGAGTTTTATTGGATGCCAAAATGGTGCAATAACCGTTCCTGTGCCTAAACGTAAATTTTTTGTATTATAACTTAAATCGACTAAACTGATAAAAGGATTTGGTGCTATAGTGAACTCCATACCGTGGTGTTCGCCTGTCCAAAGAGATCTCATTCCACCTTGATCAGCGATTTTTGCCAATTCAATAAGTTCTTCGCGTAAGTCGCTGTGATTTTGTTCAGGTGTAATTCTTTCCATGTGTGCAAAAAGAGAAAAATCCATTTTATTTCCTTTCTTGAATGCCGTGAATAGCACCTTTTTCTACATCGCCTAAGTATAGTGAGAAATTTCTTGATTGTGCTTCTAATGCAAATCGAGACATCATCCTTGATATAGCTGGCGATGTAAATTTTTGTTGATTTAATTGAGATATTGGGATTGAAATAACATCTGATGAAGTGTCTTTGATCTTTCCAGTTGCCAAGAAATAGGTGCTATGTTCTCTAGATTTAATTCCTTCAAAAACTGAATAGGCTTGACCTAACTTTGCTGAAATACCGTAATTAATTATTGTATCATTTAAATCTTTTATTTGATTGCTTCTGTCTATTGCTTTGCATTGAGGTGGTTGAAGGCCATCTGGTGTTTTTATTAAGATTATGTTTTCTTTATCTTCGATAATTGCTCCACAGATAGCATTGCTTGTAGTGTCCTTAAATGCGGCTCGCTCTAATCCTAAACTAAAATATTGGCCTCCAACATATCCTAGACCTGGTTCATTTGATAATTTTAAGTCATCAATTTGTCCGATCAATACACAATGATCACCTGTTGGAATAATATTATTCGTTGTGCAAGAAAATTGTACAGTGGCGCCATCTATTGTTGGCACTCCGTTTAAATCAAGTTTATGTGGTACTTTTGTAAATCTGTCATCATCGGACGTTGCAAAAATATTTGAAATTTTTTCTTGGCCTTCAGAAAGTATATTTACTGAAAAGTGAATGCATTTTGAAAATGTTTCGTAACTTGATAAGAATTTACCAGGGCAAACAAGAAGCATTGGCGGATCTAAAGAGACTGATGTAAATGAATTCGCAGTAAAGCCAACATATTTTCCATCACCTCTGACGGCTGTTACAACTGTCACGCCAGTCATAAACTTGCCAAATGCATCTCTTAGTAAAATGGGATCAATTTCATCCATTAAGCATTATCCATTGTGAATTTTTTTAAGGTTTCATTAAGGTGTTTTGCATGTGTCATTGGAAGCATATGCGCAGCATTATCAAATATTTCCATTTTTCCGGTATGAGTAAGTTTAGACATATTTTTTGTCATCTCTGGAGTGGAATTAGGCTCTCTTGACCCTGTTATAAATAATGATGGGCAGTGTAATTTGTCTAAATCATTTTCACTTGGGCCATCTTCATTCGAAAATACTTTATATGCGTTATAATATCCCTTTGGATCAGTTGAATTTAACCAATCCTTACAAACTTTACGCGCATTTTTCTCATCTGGGCTGAACCATCTGTTAAGAGTATTTGAGGGATCTGAGTTCGATTGTTTAGATAAAGTATTAAATCTATACTGTACTGCTTTTTTTGCTGCTTCATCTCTTTTGAAAATGGCATTCAATGCAATCACTGATTTTACTTTTTTTGGATGGCGGAATGCTAATTCTAGAGCAATCATTGCGCCAAAGGAATGACCTATGATTATTGATGGACTTGAAATTGCTTCAGATATTAATCCTGAATAATCTTTTAAATCAAAATTATCTGTAGGAATAGAGCAGTCGCCATGACCTGGAATATCAATTGCAATAGTTTTATAAAACTTGCTGAGTTCAGTTATTTGTTCAGTCCATGCTTCAGCGCGTAAACCCACGCCATGAATAAAAACTATTTGTTGCCCAATTCCAGACACAATTGCATTTAATTGTCCAAATTTAGACCGAGGCTGGGTTGTCCAGGTCATGACCTAAATCCTTCAAATCTTGGTATCTATCACCAATTCTGTGATGGGGACGACCGCTCATGGCTCCACCGAGCACAATGACTATTTCATCATCTCTTGGTGCATCGGATATGGAAAATTGTATTGTAAGGTAGTGTGACCGTCTTCCAGCATCGTTTTTATCCATCAGTGGTACCATGATGGGCGCATTTGCACCTGCTCTTGTATTTGTAAAAGCAAGATACGATTTTGCTCCAACTGCTTCACGATAAAAATTGCCAAATCTCAGAGTATGTATGAGTGCGGAAGCGTGTTCTATTTCACCATTTAATCCAACTATTGCGGCTTTCCCATAAGCTTCGATTGCATCGCCAGAACCTGCTAAACTGAGCATTCTATCAGTCAGCATCTCCCCAAGTATTGGGCCATAAGCTTGTATTTCGGGCTTTAAATTGTCTACAAATTTTCCTGCCCATGGATTTGTTATTACAGCCGCAACAGCAAATGTCCGCCAAGGCTTTTCAGTTTTTCGAAAACCTTCAATTAGTATTTCTTCGTCATATGTAACAATTTTTCTAATTTCTGGATTCATTGGGAATTCCTAATTTAACAATGTCTAATATTTACTAATTTGATGTTAATTGACAAACAATTGATTTGTAGGCTTATGTATTAGTAAAACTAATGGATAACTTAGTCATGGTTAAAGCATTACCTCCCTTAGCTTGGTTTCGGGCCTTCGAGTCAGCGGCTAGACGTTTGAGTTTTACAGCTGCCGCTGAAGAAATTGGGATGACGCAGTCAGCTGTTAGCCAGCATGTTAAATCATTAGAAACATCTCTTGGTGTTGCCCTTTTTATAAGAAGACCACGTGGCTTATCGCTGACTGATGACGGGCGTAAACTATTACCCCAAGTTAGTTCTGCGTTAGAAACATTAACAGTTGCAGCTCGCAATTTTGACACTGTCCCATCTAAAAACGTTCTTACTGTGGCTGCATCCGTGAGTATTGCACAATGGTTGATTTCACCGAGGCTCAATGAGTTTACTAATAAAAACCCTGAAATAAATATTAGGTTTTTAAGTACAATTTGGCCAGACGATTTTCATACAGTAAGAGCTGATGTTGAAATACCATTTGGTTCGCAAAAACAATTTGGACGTAATGCTACAAGGTTAGAGCCAAGTGGGTTGGTTGCACTTAAATCTCCTAAATTTTCAGGTAATATAGAGAGTTCTACACTCATTGAGTCAGTAGGTACTTCAGATGGGTGGAAATTATGGGCTGAAAGTGTTGGCGGAAACCCTATGCCCAAAATTTTTGTTGATTCATATGGCGCGGCAATGAATCTGGCAATAAATGGGAATGGGATAGCACTAGTAAGTAATATCCTTGCCCAAGATGCAATCAGATCAGGCAAGCTTATAATGGCCGACAAAACCCTTTTAACCTGTAATGAAGGATATTATCTGCGTTACAATGATAAAAATTTATTAGCAAAACAATTTCATGATTGGCTAATAAATTCATTAATTTAAGACTTTATAATTAATATGAATTTATAACATCATTTGGTAACTTGCTGCATTATAATGATACCCATCATTATGTGTATCAACATATCCAAGACCTGGCCAAGGCATATGGTATCCTATAAAAGGTATTTTTTCATAAGCTAGCATACTTAATATTCTTCGCCTCGTTTTGGCCGCCATTTCTCTATCTCTGTCAAATCTTAGTTCCCAATCTGGATAAGCAAGTGACCAAACATAGTGATTGGCAAAATCCCCACCTAATAATAGCTGTTTGCCTTGACTTTCTATTATAAATGCAAGGTGCCCGGGCGTATGTCCATAAGCATCTATAGCTGTTACGCCACTTACTACGTCATCTTCTGGATTAATCATGATTATTTCTTCTTCAAGTGGGCGGACCATTTGTTCGAATGTGTCATTCCCAGAAAAATCCCATTCTTCATATTCTAATTCACCACAATAATATGAAGCGTTTTTAAATGTCCTACCTTTTGAATTCCTCAGGCCACCGATATGGTCACCATGGAAATGTGTGAGTACAACCTTATCTATTTGATCAGGATAGTAGCCAGCAGATATCAATGCAGCTTCTGTGCCTTCAGAATTTTGACCAGTATCAAATAGTATTAATTCATTACCTGTATTTACAACAGTTGGAGTGTAAAACATTTGAAAGCGGTCATCTGGAATATTATTATTTTTTGAAACTTCTGAAAAAACCTCTTTTGAGACATTTAATCCAAATATCTCTTGTGGATCGTTATTTATAGTTCGTGTTCCAGAAAGTATTGTGGTTATTTCAAAGTTACCTAACTGAAAGCGCCTGAAGTTACTAATTGAGGGTCCAAGAAGTGGTGCTGATGCCTGAGAAGCTTTTGCCGAAACTAAAGCTGATGAACCAATAATAAAGTTACGCCGTTTTATAGATAGAGATTTTTTCATTTTGCCCCTTTGGGTAGATGTAAATTTACTATGATTTAAATTTAACTTACATGTAAAATTATGAATGTGTCTATTTAAAAATAAATATCTCTTTCTAACTTATAGTTGACCTTGAGTTGTCTTAGTGAAAGACAAAGGATTAATTTTGATTAGTATTTTGGATGAATTATGCTTCAGGTTTTAACCAATAATATCCTACCAGTTTTTTCAATTTTGGCCCTTGGATTTTTATGTGGGCGAATACATTTAATTTCTAGGGAAGAAGCAACCACACTGAACCGAATTGCTTTCTTGATTTTACAACCGGCTCTAATTTACCCATTAATTAGTAATGCTGATATTGGTCTATTCCATTTCGATGCAATTTTCCTATATGGATTTTGCCAATTTGTAGTGTTCTTAATCACATTCTTTCTATGTTTGTATGTGTTAAAACTAGATATTATAGAATCTTGGTTGCTCGCCATGTGCACAATATTCGTAAATGGTTTATTATACATATGGCCTATTTCAGAACTGATTTATGGTGTTGATAATAATTATCCTATCACGGCACTTGTGATTTGGGATGCTTCAATAATGTTTGCGTTCTTTATTATTTCAACTGAATTTTTAAGTAATAGAAAATCAAAAATTAAACCAATTATACTTAAACTCGTCAAAAATCCAGTTTTAATAGCAATATGTTTAGGTGTACTTGCTAATTTATCTAATTTTTTGACTCCAGAACCGGTTGCTCTTGCGATGAAATTTTCTGGTGCTGCTGCAGCTCCTTTGACACTCTTAGCGCTTGGAGTGATTTTATCTTTTCACTCCATTATCCCAACAAAATCAGTTTCTTTTGTTGTGATTATAAAACTTCTATTACTACCATTTGTAGTGTGGGCAATCTTAAAAATAGGTGATCGGCCAGAAATTTGGAACAATTTAACAATTTTGAATTCAGCTGGGCCATCTGGAGCTATGGCTTTTGCTCTGGCCATGCTTCACAAAGTAAATACAGATAAAATTGCTCCAGTTATAGTCTGGACTTCAATGCTTTCATTAATTTCACTTGCATATTTAGCTTAAAGATCATCTATTTAATAATGATTTTTTTAGCTAAGGCTTGGATATGAATTTTGATGTTAATACTTTTGTAAAAATAAGACATGATCTCCATAAAAATCCTGAGTTAGGCTTTTGTGAAGATAATACCAAGAGTAAAATAGTTAAATTTCTTACAGAAATTGGCCTTGAAGTTCATCAAGGGGTTGGTGTTGTAGGAGTTCTAAAGGTTGGAAAAGGCAATAAAACCATTGCCTTGCGCGCTGATATGGATGCATTACCAATAAAGGAAAAATCTATACATGATTATGTGTCCAACTCTGAAGGCATAATGCATGCATGTGGGCATGATGGCCATATGGCAATGCTAATGGGTGCAGCGCAGAAGTTATCATTGGACAGAAATTTTAATGGAAGGATTGTTTTCATTTTCCAGCCTAATGAAGAACATGGCTTGGGAGCCCAGGCAATGATTGAGGAAGGTTTGTTAGAAAAGTTTTCTATATCTGAGATATATGCATTTCATAATTTACCAGGTTCGCCTTTGGGAGAGGTTTCAACTCGTGTAGGGCAAATTTGTTCTAGTGAAAGTTTGTTCGAAATTGAATTAAACGGAATTGGTGGGCACTCATCAATGCCTCATGTAAGCAAAGATGTCATTGCAATTGGATCAGAATTAATAATTTCACTTCAAACTATTATTTCCCGAAAGTTATCTCCAAGATCAGGTGCTGTTATTTCTGTAACTGAGTTTATAAGTGATGGTCAAAGAAATATACTTGCTGGATCAGCGGTTATAAAAGGCGATGTACGAACAAAAAATTCAGCTGACAGAGATCTAATTAAAAATTTAATTGATAAAATGTGTCAGGGAATAGCTATTGGGCATGAAATAGAGGTTAATCACAGTTTTAATACAGAATTTATTGAAACAATTAATGCGCAAGTGCCAACAGACATCGTAATACAGAGTGCAAATGAACTAGCGCTTGATGTTTTACCTGATCGGGAAGCAATGAGCTTTTCTGAAGATTTTGCACATTTTTGTAATCGTGTTCCTGGTTGCTTTCTATTACTCGGAAATGGTGAAAATTCTCCTAATAATCTTCCATTACATTCCGCATATTATGATTTTAATGATGAATTAATTTCTACAGGAATTTTACTTTGGGCAAAAATTGCAATTAATTCTTTGCCCAAATAATACTGAAATTATTGAATTTATCTTTTTTGTTAGTTGTTAAAAGTTACAACTGCTCCAGCTAGAACAAAAATAAGTGCAATTCTACCAATTGAGGTAATTGGTTTCATTAATTTTACGTTCGGTGGTGTTTTGTTTTTGGAAGATTTATATATATGAGTATTGCCAATTATAGACATAAGAAGCAGTACTGTAGCTCCAATCAATTTAACTGCAAAGGCAGTCCCAAGGTAGGCGCCTTGATAAATTAATCCGTGCAACGCTAAACCAGTAATCCACAATACAATTAAAGATCCAAGACCCATAATTCCTAATATTTGCATGGATCGTCCTACAAGTGGAGTAGGGGGTTGTTTTGCTTTTAAATGAACTGATTGCACTACTGCACCACCAATTCCAATACCACCAGCTATAAAAATTGATAAAAAATGCAAAAACTTAAGAATGTATATTTCCATAGGTAACCCAATCATTTAAAATTATATTCAAATATAACCAATAATGTATTTTTTAAAAGTATCAATCTTTTGAAATGTTATTATAAATTATCTTAATCGATGAGGATTATAAATATGAAACTTGAATTTCATCACATTAATTTTGTTTCAGAGGATGTGGATAGGTTACATAATTTTTACACAAAAATATTAGGTCTTGATAATATTCCTGCTGAGATGTTTCCACGGCCAGATGAAACCAAAGATGCTGGTTATAGTGGAAAGATAAAATTTGCCACTGATGGAAAAATGCAAATGCATTTAGCTGAACGTAATTTAGATATTGGTTTTAAGCATAATGAAATTATAAACCCAGTAGAAAGAGGGCATATAGCATTCAAAACTGATAATATTCAGGAATTTTTATTAATGCTTGATCGTAACAATATACCATATTCTGATTATGGAACGACATTTGCTAAAGAATGGCATCAAGTTTTTTTTCATGACCCTGAGGGTAATATAATCGAAGTGCATCAATCGGTTTTATAAAATACTATTATTATAAATTTTTATAAGATATTTAGCAATCATAAGATCTAAATGTGCACCACCACCATTCTTGAATATGGTTATTTCATCGGTTGATTTTCTTCCACTTTTTGAAGAAGGAATTAAATCATAGAAATCTCCTCTTATGTCATTTTTACTAATTACCCCATTTGAAATAGGTATCGTTAATTCTCCGATGTGTTCAATCGTTGTGGCTCTGCTATCAACAAAAATTGATCCTGAAGACATTAAAAAATCATCAGCTTCCCTCATATCTGAAGTGAATGCTCCAATTAGATCAATATGAGTACCAGGCTTTACCCATTTTCCTTTGAGGACTGGTTCATGTGCCATTGTTGCAGTGCTAATTATATCTGCAGTGGAGGCTGATAGCTCTATATCATCATTGGTTTCAATAGTGGGACTTAATCCTTTTATTTTATTTATTAAGATTTCTGCTTTTTCTATATTTCTAGCCCAAATTGTAATTTTTTCTAAATCAGGGAATGCTTTTGAATAAGCATAAATAAGGCTTTCTGCTACTGTACCAGCACCTATAATTAGTAAATGTTTACTATTTTCGCGTGCTAATAATTTTGCGCCCAAAATTGAGTCACTAGCTGTTTTTATTTCAGTTATTAGTTTGCTTTCAATAATAGCACTTAATTCTCCAGTAATAGGTTCATAAACCATCATTGCGCCTTGAACGGTTGGCAATCCTCTTTTGGAGTTTTCTGCTATGGCGGTTACCGCTTTTACACCATAACCTAATCCCTCAATGTATGCAGATCTGCTCAATAATACTGCATTTTTTGAACCAAGAAATGTATCACCAACTTGTGCTTCCTTGAGAAAGTGCCCAGCCCGCAGTGCGTCCATTGCTTCTAGCCAAGATACTAATTTTTTTGTTTCTTTATAAGTTATCATTCTTAATGACATGAGTTTTTACCTATGATGTAATTTCTTATTTTTGTTAAAAGGAATTATGCTTTCAATTCTAAAGTAAATTAATTCTCTTTCAATGAATTTTAGATAAAATGCAGTGAAGAAGATAAAATTTGATAATGTTATTTCAAAATAACCTATTGAATAATCGATACTTTATTTATTTAATGAAGTATAAATATAAAAGACTAATTTTAATGCAATCAAATAAAATCATACATGTAGTTTCATGCCATGCTGAAGGTGAGGTAGGGGATGTTATTGTAGGTGGTGTTTTGCCCCCACCTGGAGATACAATTTGGGACCAACGTACTTGGATTGAAAATGATGCTACTTTAAGAAATTTTGTACTTAATGAACCAAGGGGAGGTGTATTTAGACATGTAAATTTATTAGTTCCTCCAAAAAATGCTTTAGCAGATGCAGCGTTTATAATAATGGAACCTGAGGATACACCCCCAATGTCCGGTTCTAACTCTATTTGTGTGGCTACCGTTTTACTAGATACAGGTATTATTCCCATGCAAGAACCAATAACTGAAATGACATTAGAAGCCCCTGGCGGGCTTGTAAGCGTTAGAGCTTATTGTGAGGATGGCAAAGCAAAAAAAATAGAATTAGAAAATTTACCATCATTTGCTAGTCTTCTTGACGTTTATTTAGATGTTGAGGGCTTTGGAAGCATTAAAGTTGATACTGCTTTTGGAGGGGATAGTTTTGTTGTCGTTGATCCGCATGCATTAGGTCTTTCTTTAAATATAGATGAAGCAAAAGACCTAGCAGAAATTGGTGTTAAGATAACAAATGCAGCCAATTCCCAGTTGAAATTCCAACATCCAGAGCAACCCAATTGGATGCATCATTCTTTTTGTTTGTTTGCGGGTAAAATTGAAAAAAATGAAACTGGATTATGCGCAAAATCAATAGTTTCAATCAAGCCTGGGAAGTTAGATCGTTCACCAACGGGAACTGCTGTGTCTGCTAGAATGGCAATATTACATGCAAAGGGTCAAATGCAAACTGGTGATCACTTTACTGGGAAATCTATTATAGGCTCTGAATTTCACGGTAAAATTCTTGGAAAGACCAAAGTGGGAAGTATTGATGCTATTAGACCTCAGATAACTGGGCGAGGGTGGGTTACAGGAACTCATCAATATACTCTTGATCCAAATGACCCATGGCCTGAAGGTTATAGGATTTCTGATACCTGGCCATCTATAAAATAATATTTGAATACATATAGATATTGCACTGTTAATTTTTTGTTAGCAGTTTATTTATCTTCTACGTTTCAAAACAGCATTTTTCCCTCTTGGGGCATTTGTTTTTTCTTTTCTAGGGCGATCATTTCTTTTCTTTTTTGTATTTTCTTTTTTTACGCCTTGTTTATCCCCGTCTGGTTTTGGTCTTGCGCGGTTTTTTGGTTTAGATTTTTTACCACCTTCATTTGACCAATTTGGTTTTCCTTTATTCCTATTGTCAGGTTTAGATTCTTTTTTGTTACGAGCTTTTAGGGGAATTACTCCTCCTTCTGGACGTGTTTCAGGGTTTTTATTTGGATTTGGTTTTGAACGACGTATTTGGGGTTCAATATCCAATGGATCGCGATCGTCTCTACTAGTATCACTATCCCATTTCTTTTTTGATTTGAAAGGGTTCCCATTTTTGTCTGCCCTGTCAAATTTATCACGTGGGGAAGTTTTAATTTTTGGAGCTTTAGCTAATTGTTTCAACCAGGCCCCTGGTTCAATCTCTTTGTTTGGCCCTATGGCTTTCAAAAATCCCTCTACACTTGATTTGAGTATTTCTATGAAAGTTTCAGTATCTTGTATTCTTATTGCACCGATGTCATCGCGTGAAAGATTGCCTGCTTTGCAAATCATAGGGAGCATTCTGCGTGGATTAGCATCTGCTTCACGACCACCAGTGATAGAGAACCAAACAGTTGGTCCAAATTCGCCACGTGGTTTAGGTGCTCCAGTGGCACCTGACGGAGCTAATTCTTCCGGTGCAGATTGATTTGCAATGTATAAACGGAAAAATGCAGTTGCTAGTTGTTCTTTATTAAATGTTTCAATTAATTTATCTACACTGCCTTTTTCTGCGGATGTTGGTAAATTTGCCCAAGTGCTATCAGACAAGAGTCTTTCCTGATCTTTTTCAATTATTTGTTTTGCGGAAGGAGCATCTTGCCAATTTGCAGTTACTTTACCTAATTGTAACAAACGTTCTGCTTTTTTACGAAATCGACTAGGTACAATCATAGCTGAAACACCTTGGCGGCCTGCACGGCCAGTACGGCCTGATCGATGTAGCATAGTTTCATGGTTTTGGGGCAGTTCAGCATGCACAACCAAATCTAGGTTTGGAAGATCAATTCCACGTGCTGCGACATCTGTTGCCACACAAACTCTAGCTCGACCATCACGCATTGCTTGTAAGGCATGAGTTCGTTCTGATTGGGACAGTTCACCTGAAAGTGCAACAACTGAAAATCCACGATTTGATAATCTAGATGTTAATCGATTGACCATTGCTCTTGTATTGCAGAATACAAGAGCATTTGGCGCTTCATAATACCTAAGGGCATTTATAATGGCATTTTCTCCATCCCTAGGTGACACGGTCATAGCAATGTACTCAATATCAGCATGCTGTTTCGTGTCTGATACAGTGGTTATGCGAATGGCGTCTTTTTGATAGCTTTTTGCTAAATTCACAATTGCACGAGGAACTGTTGCAGAGAACATTAGAGTCCTTCTATTTCCTGGTGCCTCAGATAGTATAAACTCTAAATCCTCTCTAAATCCTAAATCTAACATCTCATCAGCTTCATCTAAAACTACTGCTTTTACTTGAGATAAGTTAATTGAGCCTCTCTGAATGTGATCTCTAAGGCGCCCTGGTGTTGCGACTACTATATGAGAGCCTCGTTCAAGCGATCTTCGCTCATCACGCATATCCATACCACCAACACATGATGCTATAGTTGCTTTAGCCATTCCATATAACCAAGTTAATTCTCGTTTAACCTGCATAGCTAATTCTCTTGTAGGAGCGATCACTAAAGCTAAAGGTGAACCTGCTGTGTCAAAATTCACTGAATCTTTTAATATTGTTGGTGCAATGGCGATGCCAAATCCAACGGTCTTTCCTGATCCAGTTTGCGCTGAAACTAATAAATCAGAACTTTCAAACTCTTTTTTACTTACCTCTGATTGCACAGGAGTAAGTACATCGTAGCCTTGTTTTGCAAGGGCATCTGCTAATGTTTTAATCACAGTTTTTATTTCTTATCATCGCAGGGTTCCGTGACTTAAAGCCAGTGGGAGGATCACTGCTGGTTAACATTCAATATTTGGTAAACCCCAAATGTTACCAAAAGGCTAGAATGCTTAAACCCAAAATTGCATCACATTACCTGTGATTGGGCGATATTCTTTATTTGTCATAAAGTATAGAGTTAAACTTATAATTTATGTTAATCTTTTGCTTGTATTAAATATAAAGAAACTGGATAAAATGTTATTAAATTATTTTTTCCTTGGATTCTACAATGTTTGAATTATTCGTAACAGCATTTGTAATGCTTTTTTTGGTTATTGATCCTATTGGATTATTGCCAATTTTTATATCCTTAACGCATGGTAATAACAAAAATCGTTTAAAAATTGGACTAAGAGCATGTTCAGTCGCACTTGGAATTCTACTTCTTTTTGGTTTGCTTGGTGAAAACTTACTTAACTTTATAGGCATAGGTATGCCTGCATTTAAAATTTCTGGTGGGTTGTTGTTATTTTTAACTGCTGTGGAAATGTTATTTAGTAAACGCGCACAGCGTAGAGAAGAACAAACTGAAATGGATGTACATGATGACCCATCCGTTTTCCCTCTTGCGACACCATTAATTGCAGGACCAGGTTCAATGGCAACAATGATTTTATTATTAGATAATGATGCTTCAGGTCTCACATCAAAGTTGATAGTTTTATCTGCAATGGTTTCAGTAGTAATTTTAACATTTACATTTTTTTTATTGGGTGGGGCATTTGAACGTTTATTGG
>FZLS01000060.1 GCA_900197625.1 Rhodobacteraceae bacterium Water-Bin34
GAGCTCCTGAGAGAAGAATCTTCTATATTGATGTCGGTAACTTACCTAAGTCGAAAGCTGAACAATATCTAAGAGATATGATGGTTCGTCATAAGAACAAGCTACAGTACAATTCATCTACTGGTGAAATTACAGATGCTCGTAAAATGATGACTATGACTGAAGATTTTTGGTTCCCACGTAGAGGTGGTGAAAGAACTACTGAAGTAGATACACTAGCCGGTGGTAATGCAGCAGGTTTAACTAACGATGAAAACCTACAGTACTTCCAACGCAAATTATACAAATCACTTAAAGTTCCGTTATCACGTTTAGAGCCAGAAACAATGTACTCATTCGGTCGTGTTTCTGAAATTACTCGTGACGAACTTAAATTTAGCAAATTCATTCAACGTTTAAGAAATAGATTTTCTGGTTTGTTTACACAAGTCTTAGAAAAGCAACTTATTCTTAAAGGTATTATGACACCAGAAGAATTTGCAGAAGTTAAAAATCAACTTAGATATGACTTTATTCAGGATAACTATTTTTCTGAATTAAAAGAAGCTGAAATTGCTCGTGAAAGATTAACAACTCTAAGAGAAGTTGATGAGCATATTGGTACTTACTATTCTAGAGAATGGGTTCGTAAGAATGTTCTTAGAATGTCAGACGACGATATTAAGTCTATGGATAAACAAATTGCAGCTGAAGCGGCAGCGGCTGAACCTGAAGAAGACGAACAAGATGATCAGGACAACCAATTCCAAAGTAACAGCGCAAGTACAGATTCAAAAACAGTTAATGGATAAATATAATCAAATTAAACCAAATTTAGGAGATTCCCAATGAGGTCCTTTAAAAAATATATAGCAGAAGTTGCTCAGCCAAGAGAAAAGGGCGCTCACGAAGAGCAGGCTTTTAAAGATCAACACGTATACGAAGTTGTTCCGCATCCAGTTGCATTAGATACACAATTCACTGGTGACATTCAACAAGCAACCCGCCCTGCAGATCAAAAAGGCGATGCTGCTTACGACCAAGCTTATTCAAAAGGCGTATTCGAAGAAAGCGCTGAAGAAGCTGTATCTGAAGCTTTATCACCAAAGCAAAAAGAACTTGATCACGACAAAGATGGCGACATCGATGGTAAAGATCTTGCAGCTTTAAGAGCTAAAAAGAAAAAGAAAACTGAAGAAGTAGAAGCTGATCTAGAAGAAAAAGTAAAGCATTCTGATAAGCATATTAAAATGGCCATTGGTATTGCATCTGATAAAAGATACAAAGGTGGTAATATGACTGGCGCTGTTAAGGCTATGAACAAAATGAAGCCTGGTATTTCAGATCATCCACAAGTTGCAGCAGTTCTTAAAAGACAAAACGAAGAGTTTGTTGCATTAGAAGAAGATATGAATAAGGTTCATACTGTTGATATCGATCATACTGGCGAACATGATTCAGCTGCTAAAAAGCATAACATTACTATTAAGAAATCTAAAGGTACTGCTGATTCACACTCTGCTACTGGTAAGAAAAAAGATCTTCAAAAGTATTTAGCACACCATTATGATTCAGCTGAAGATGCAAAAGATATTCATCCTGAAGTACATGAAACAACTATGTCTGCCGTTAAAAAGCCAGTAACAATGACTGGTCCAGATGGTAAGACTCGTACAGTTATGAAAACTACTAAAGTAAAAAATACTGACGATTCAGGTCAAGATAAAATCATTACTAACGAATCTATTCTTGCACAATTAGAAGAAAACATTAAGTTTAAAGTAGGTATGTTAAGACTTAAAAATGGTAAATCTGTAACTATCAAGAAGCAAGATTCTGATTTGCTTAACCAAATGTTTAAAGATCTTTCACCTACAAACCGTAGAAAACTTGGTGCAGTAGCTATGAAAGACGAAGCTGGATTTAAAGAAATTCTTGGGTTTGCAAGAGAAGCATTGTAAAAATGGCTTGGGTTGATGTTCCAGGATCTGGTACTCCGGCAATATGGCAATATGATAATGCCGCAGTTGCCGCAGATACATATGTAGATGCTAATGGAACAACAGCATCGGGTGTTAGATCATTCACTCCTCCTGGAGGAAATACACAAGAAGTGTATATCAAAGTGAGAAAAAAGGGTGAAACAGCTGAACGCGGTGAACTAAGTAAGACATATTACGATGCAAGAGTATAAAAAGAATTATAAATATAATAGAATAATATAGAGGCACAAAATGAAACTTATTACAGAAGTTGTAGAAGAATGTAATGTTATTACCGATCTTAATGAAGAGACTGGTGAAAAGTCCTACTTCATTGAAGGTATCTTCATGCAAGGCGATATTAAGAATCGTAATGGCCGAATATATCCATCGGCGATTCTTGAAAAAGAAATGAATCGCTATAGCAAAGATTTCATCGGTACTAAAAGAGCTCTTGGTGAGTTAGGACATCCTGACGGACCAAGCATCAATGGAGATAGGGTATCACACCTTATCACTGAGATGAAGAAAGACGGCTCTAATTTTACTGGTAAGGCAAAAATTCTTGGTACCCCAATGGGTAATATCGTCAAAACCTTAATGGATGAAGGCGTGCTTATTGGAGTGTCAACAAGAGGACTTGGTTCTGTCAAGCAAGGCAAAGACGGAATCATGGAAGTACAAAACGATTTCCATTTAGCTACTGTTGACATTGTCACAGATCCATCTGGTCCAAATTGTTTCGTAAATGGTATTATGGAAAATGCAGAATATTTCTATGATATTGCTTCAGGCAATTGGCTTCCTCAAGATGTGTCTGTTGAAGAAGTTATTGAAGAAATTCAAGAGACAGTAGAGAAAGAAGTTAGACGAGTTGTTCGTCGAGTAGATGAAGTTACAGCAGCGCAGTTATTCGAACGCTTTGTAAGTTCTCTAAGAAAATAACTTTTTAATAAATAGTAAACATATAGAATAACCAATTAAAAAGGAGTAGAACATATGTCAAATGAGTTAGACGAAAAGTTCGTTGAAAAATCCGGTGGTGATGGCGTTCCTGCAGCTGAAGTTGCAGATACAGCAAAGCCAGAGGGCGGCGAAATTAAAAAGAAAAAGGCAGATGTCAAAAAGAAAGTTGATCCGTCAGCTGACAAAGTAGACAAAGTAACTCCAGGCCAAGGTGCTGTTGCAGAAGAAGCTGAAGAAGTAGAAGCTGAAGCAGTAGTCGAAGAAGTAGTAGAAATTGAGGAATCAATTCAAGCTATGTTCGAAGGCGTGGATCTTTCAGAAGAATTTAAATCAAAGGTAACTTTAGTATTTGAAGCAGCTGTTAATGAAGCAGCTACAGCAAAAGCTGACGTTATTATCGCAGAAAAAACTGAAGCTCTGGAAACAGAAATGAAGGAATCAATTGATTCTTCTGTAGAAAAAATCGTTGAAAACTTAGATTCTTATCTCGACTACGTTGTAGAAGAGTGGATGAAAGAAAACGAACTTGCTATTGAAACCGGCGTTAAGGTAGAAATGGCAGAATCATTAATGGATGGTCTTAAGTCACTATTCGAAGAGCACAACTTAGATATCGACGATGAAACTGTTGATGTTGTAGCTGGTCTTGAAGAAGAAATTGGTGAGCTTAAGTCAAAAACTAATGAAGTCATTAACGAAAACGTTGCACTTAATCTTGCAATTGATGCACTTAATGCAGATAGAGTATTTGATGAAATGACCGAAGACTTGACTATCACCCAGCGTGAAAGACTTAAAGTTCTTTCTGAGAAACTCGACGTACAAGATATTGCGGAATATAAATCTGATCTAACAACGCTTAAAGAGTCTTTCTTCTCGAAGAAAGCTGTTGTAGCTGAAGAAGTTCAGGAAGAGCAAGAAATCATTACTGAAGAAACTGAAGTTAAGAGACCAGTCTCTGATCACTCTTCAATTAATGCTCTCGTTGAGTCTCTAAACGCAAGAAACAAATAACCCAAAACAATAATATTATAAATAGATCCAGATAGAACTTATTTAAACAAGGAGATAGACAATTATGGCACAGTCAAACTATCAAGCGCTTGTGGAAAAGTGGGGCCCAATTCTTGAGCACGATTCTTTTTCACCAATTGCAGATCAACACAAGAAGTCGGTAACGGCAACAATTCTTGAAAACACTGAAAAGGCATTAGTAGAATCCGGAGACATCTCCGCTTCTATGACTGGCTTACTAAGTGAAACTACAGTAACAGGCGACGGCGGATTCGGTTCTGCTTCAACTGCTGCTGGACCTACTGCTGGATACGATCCAGTATTAATCTCATTAGTACGTCGTGCAATGCCTAACCTAATGGCATACGACATTGCTGGTGTACAGCCGATGACAGGACCAACCGGTCTTATCTTCGCAATGCGTTCAACTTACACTAACCAAGCTGGCGGCGAAGCTTTCTATAACGAAGCTGATACTGACTTCTCTGGTGCAGGTACTCACGCACAGTCATTACCACATGCTACACCTACTACAGGTACTGGTATGGATACTGACGACGCTGAAGCATTGGGAACTCTCCCAGTCGTAGGCGGAACAGGCGCTGCTGGTGACCCAGTTGCTCCAACTACAAGCTTCGCAGAAATGGCCTTCTCAATCGAGAAAGTAACTGTTGCTGCTAAGTCAAGAGCTCTTAAAGCTGAATACACTACTGAGCTTGCTCAGGATCTTAAAGCTGTTCACGGCTTGGATGCTGAAACAGAACTAGCGAACATTCTTCAGTCTGAAATCTTAGTTGAAATCAACAGAGAATTAGTACGTACAATCTACACAAATGCTGTAGCTGGTGCAACTAATACTGCTGCTGCTGGAACTTTTGATCTAGACGTTGATGCAAACGGTCGTTGGTCAGTAGAGAAGTTCAAGGGTCTTATGTTCCAAATTGAGCAAGAAGCTAACGCTATTGCTAAAGGAACCAGACGTGGTAAAGGTAACATCGTAATTTGTTCTTCAGACGTAGCTTCTGCATTACAAATGGCTGGTGTTCTTGATTACACTCCTGCTCTTAACTCTAACAGCTTATCAGTAGATGATACAGGTAATACTTTTGCTGGTGTTCTTAACGGACGTTACAAAGTATATATCGATCCATATGCTGGTTCAAACTACTTAGTAGTTGGTTATAAAGGTTCTAGCGCATTCGATGCTGGTATCTTCTATTGCCCATATGTTCCATTACAAATGGTTCGCGCAGTTGGCGAGAATTCATTCCAACCAAAAATCGGGTTCAAAACTCGTTACGGTATGGTATCGAATCCTTATGCTAAAGGCATTACTCAAGGTTCAGGCGCATTGGATGCAAATTCAAACGTTTACTACCGTAGAGTAGGTATTGCGAACTTATTCTAATAAGCTAGCAAATAATAAGAAGGGCGGGTTCAACCGCCCCCACTATTATAATAAGAATTAGAGAGACTTCGGTCTCTCTTTTTTTATGCGAGATAATCGCTAAGTTTGTGGACTTTATTGAGGAAGTCATTATAAGCGCTCGTGACTTTATAATGATTGTAGAAGAAATACTTATGGATTCTTTCCCACAATGATTTTTCTACCATAGGATAACCAAACGAGAATACAATACACTCGTAATGTTTATAGTTGCGCCACATCTGAATGTTCCAGAACTTAGTAAGTTCCTCATCAGTATATGGCTTTTCGCGTCTTTCCATTTGCGAAACGTTATCAAAGTTATGATCATCGTATACTATATGCAAAGTAATACCACCCTCAGACCACCACGGAACCTCGCTGCAGGGTCTTTCTACTGAGTTAATGGTATTATCATACCAATGAATATCACATCTGAGGTCTTTCATATCCCTTATAAACTGACCTTTCTGTGCTTTATTATTGAATACTACGCCAATATATCGATGCTTAGAATCAGCATGACCTTGGCAGCTGGTAAATGTTAGATACCCTTTTTGTTGAAGAGCAAGGACTGCATCTTTAACTCCTGGCTCGAGATTCTTTTCCATAATATCAGAATACTGACTTACGAATGTAGATACATATTTACCAAACTCGTCTTTAAACACGTACGTACGACCATTATCAAAATGCTCATTACCTTTAACGAACATAGCATAATGGTGACAATCTTCGGGAGTATTTAAAGCTGGTATAGTTTCTTCTTGAACGTATTGTTGTTCGTACTGAACTCTATACTCATACTGAGTTTTCATTGTGGTGCTCCATAACTATAAAAAAGGAGAGCCTTAGCTCTCCTCTTTATTTATTACAGTCCTAAGATACCAAATAGATTAAACCATCCCATCGAAGTTCCAATAATGACTGGTAATCCAATCATTGTAAAAACGATAATAAGAAAAGCTAATCCGACACCTTTATTATGATACGGTTCCTGATCCATCTGAATCCTTTCCGAGCTGTAATGGCTCCATAACTGCTTCAGCAAATTGTAAGAACTCTTCGCTTTTAGCTGCTTCTTGTGCTAAATTAGACGCATGATAGATACGTGCTAACTTATTAAAGTCTTTCTTTGGCACTAAACAATCTTCGAGAATTTTCTCTGCAATTGCTTTCATATGATCTTTTTCAGCTTCTACTCTTACCATTGAATTCGACATTTCTTTCAGAGCATTCTGAATTTGTTGCCTATTCTTTTCGGTAATTATAGTTGGTAGTGTTTCATCACTCATTGTATACTCCTTTAAGATACACTTATAACATAATTAATTAAAGCCATTGCACCAAACATAAAAGCTAATACAACGAATTGTACTATTGAAGCATATGCTGCTTGCCTTATTGGATGTACATCAGCCAGTTTTTCTATTACTGATTCTTGTTCTTTCATTGACACAAGTCCTCGTAAATGCCAGAATACTTTCGATGATGACTTTGATCAGCATCGTGTATTTTGATTTTATAGTTTCCCATCTTCTCTAAGTTGGGCCCTGATTTTTGTTGCTGAGATTTCATGAATCTCTTTTCCAAGATCGTGCTCGGTAAAAGTATAGCCGACACCTCGACCATAGCTAATATCCACAATGTTAGGAACGCAAATAATAATATACTCGTGACCATTATAATAACCCTCCGCCGCTAGTCCGGCTTCAATTTGTTCGATTACTTTTATTTCACCAAAGGGATTATCAGACTGATCAACGGTACGTCCACCGCCTGCATCTTTATCTGTTATCCCGCCTACGTCTCTGACCATAATTGCAACTTGTCCAGTGACTTCTAAGGCCCTTTTAAAAAGAGCTGTATGTCCATCGTGCCAAGGTTGCCAACGCCCTAGCATTTGAGCTGTGGGCTTCTGATAGTCAAAATATTCTTTCATCATGATTCATCTTTCCTCCTTAAACCAATTTTGATGTACTTATACCACAATCTTTCGTGACCATAATACAAGACGAATTTAATGATAAGATCAGCAACAAATACAAGTCCGATTGCTTTTGGCGGTAAACCAAAGTACCACGCTATTAAAACTGTTGTTACACTAGCTATTATACGCCAAGTTATTGCTTTTGTCAAATGACGAATTGGTCTTACTGATTCAGTCATTTTTGATCTCGTTTTTCGCTGTGCTTTCTTTGCATGAATACTGATATAACCTGCATCAAAGTTTGATGAGTATCATCGAACCATTCTGAAACTTTGTAATCACATTGAGTAGGAGGTACGAACATTTTATTTGTATCTTCGTAACGTCCCTCTTCAATAGTATCCATCCACACAGTAAAATCTGGATTGAAAGCTAATCTCGCTTCCTCGGTTGGACAAACAAAATCTGTAACTGCAATTGCTCCGGCTTTAACTGCACCGTCGCTTAAATGTCTCATACGATTTGCTTGTCTCATACGACCTTCAGGAGTAAAATCCCAGTCGTTATATTCTTCGCGAACTTCGTCTGCATTAATGTGAACTGCACCTAGCAATTCAGCAAGAGGTTTTGCCAGTGTCGTCTTACCTGAACCTGGCAATCCAAATATCAAGATTTTCATTTCTTCTCCTTTAGAACATGAAAATGAGGAGCAGGGCGAACCATACTCCTCGATTGTTTCACTAGGCTGCTTCTGCCATTTCCAAAGCGATGTCTAATGCATCTACTTTTTTCTTGGCGTTTCCACCAAACCATGCGGCATGCATTCTAGCATCTGCTGTACGGCATAGCTCGTGGTCAGTCATATAAGTTACTGCGTTATATGCATTCCACCAAGAGCCAGGACGGAAGTGATCACCAGGTTGGTTCTCAACAAACTGCATCGCCTGTTCTGCTGTACGTGATAGAGTCTTATCTTCTCTTGAAGATGTGCCAAACACTTTAGCCATAAAGCGTTCCAGTGCTGCTTGGTCTTTGTATTGCTTAGAACCAAGAAACTCTGCAGCTTCTTTGAATTTCTCAACTTTGTTGTGAGATAAGCCAAGTGCTTGCTTAACGACTTCAGCGTCAAACTTTGAACGGTGGTTGATACGAATAGATGGTTGGTTCTTTTCGTTAAGAGCCACTGCCAAAGTGTTATTGCAAACAACACGTTCCATTACGAACTTAACATCGATTGCTTTACCATATTGGTGCGGATTAGAAAAGAGCATGTAACCACGAACTTCATCACCATTGAATAGAGAGAAGCCGTCTTTTACGTCAGCCAACGCCCATACAATTTGTCCGTCTTTAAGAGAACCAGCTGTATCCATTACCATATCGCCAGCTTTTACGAAATCTGTAAAGAAGTCGAAAGCTTCGGAGTTTTGTACTGGATTCCAACCTGGACCAACTTGTGTAAGGACTTTGCTGTCACTAGAGCGGACTAGAGCTTGCTGGCCGCTTAGGTGGTTATCACCTTTGTGCCTGAAGATAGTGTCGATTTTCTCGACTTCCCAGTCTAGACCTGCAGCAATTTGCATTTCACGTGGAGTCATATCGTCTGATACTGGAGTACCAAGACCGTGCCAAGGGAGACCCTTGCTTTCGCGATAAGCCATTTGAGCTTCGCCGTTAATCATTTCTAATTCATGTGCCATAATATAGTTTCCTCAGTTTTTTCAATTTGTACGAACATTATATATCTTTTAAGATTAAATGTCAACTGTTTTTTGCAATTAATTTAAAAAGAAATTGCTGGTTGAGATAACGGATCTTGAGCATCGAGGATGTCCATTAGATCTACTTTCAATTGAGCAATAAGCACTTTAGTTTCTTGTGGTATTGCGTTTGGTTTAATGCTTTCGATTGTAGCGAAAGCGTTTTGTGCAGCTGATAGAGCCTGCATTTTTTCAGAAATTTTAGCGATTTGCATTTTGTAATCCTTTATCAATTTACTAGATAATTATATATCGTTTTAAAACGATTGTCAACAACTTTTTTAAGAAATTGTTAATTTATCAAAACTTTTTTCACCTGAAAGATTGCATACATTCCACTCGATGCCGTCCCACAAGTACAAGAAATCAGCCCAACATTCGGTACCAGCATCGATAAAATCTCGATATGAGTCGAATGTTTCTGCAGGATCTGAATTTACTGCTGAGCTTTTAGACTCTGCGTAATCGTTACTTAAAGAAGAAAGATAACCACCCTTTGCAACTAGATCTGCAGAGTCGCTATCATTGTAGCTTTCGAGTAGAGTTTTGCCAACACCAGAGATATAGCCATCATAGTGGCAGTAACTTGCTGTGACGTTTCTTGTTTCTTTATCGAAGCTTCCAATCAGTGAACGTGTACCCATAATTTGATTCCTTTATTTAATTTATGAGACTATTATATATCTTCTAAGAACAAATGTCAACTGTTTTTTTGATTTTATTTGATAAAAATTCAAATTTATTTTCGACATCGATATCAGGAATAGGGTCGAAACCCCAGTGAAGAAGAGCTTGTCGTTGTTTACGACGCTTAGAAAGATCGCCATTACCGTTCTTTTTTACTTGAGCTCCGTGCCTTGCACCAAACGATTTCCAACGTTTAATCTGATGAGCATCTAGAGCCTCTATTCGACGTCCTTGGTAATACCTTAGATACCATTGAAACCAACCCATCGGATCTTCAGGGGTGATCCAGCCCTTCTCTTGCCACATCTCGAGTGGTTGAGAAGCACCTTCCATAAACAAATTTTCTTTGGTAATTGTGGGTCTCACAAGGAAATCTGGATTAGTATCTTTGTAGTATGAACCATCAAAGATACCAAGTTCCAGCATTTCATAGGGAGTAAAAGTAGGGTTAAACTCGTTCATAAGTTGTCCATACTACGTTGATGTAATGAGCGTCGAGATGTTCGCGATATTCCATTGCGTCAAATATGCAAGTAAATATAGCACCATTAATATCGTAAATCATTACGAACGAAGCTCATAGCCAAGAGTTAACTCAATGAATTGAGTGCCAAGATCTTTAGCAAATGCAACTACAAGCTCTTCTCTAGGAGAAGTATCCATGTAATCAACGTGTTGAGAAAGAGCTTCAGCATCTGACTGTCTGAATAAAGCAACTGCTTTTTTGAAATCGTCACGATCTTCTCTGTACATCTCAGCGAAATCGTCGTGACCTTGATCGGCGTACTGATCGTATTTGTTGATAAGTTGTTCAACGTTAGAAAGATTTGATTCGATCCAGAAAGCTACAGTGTTCATTTTTATCATCCTTTATCAATTTATATATACATTATAAATCATCTTAAAAGAAATGTCAACGATTAATTTCACTTTTTTTCAATTTATTTTGAATTATTTTTAGTGATCTACTTGCGATTGCATTGGTAGAGCATCGATCATATCCCAAGCATATTTGCCATAGCCAGATTTTACGATGTTTACTACGTCAGCATAAGGACCTTTTGTGTCGTCACTAATTTCAGCTACGAAACAATTTGCGCATCTTCGTTTGAGATAGATACGAGCATATTCTTCAGCGTCTTCTCTATCGAAAAAGCCAACAGCTTTGGTAATATCTAAAACATTATTTGTTGAGAATAGAGCAACTAACCGTGGATCTGATGGAGATCTATCCATAAAAGACATATCGTCGTTCTTTGCAGTACCGAGGAATATGCCTTCTTCTGGATCGATGATGATATATTTTTTAACCATCTCATTCATAATATTTGATAAGCTCTATTTCGCCATTCTCATCTCGGCTTGTTTTAATGTAACCGTCTGCAATAAGGCGATCGATGGTCGATTCTATGATAAGAGTTGTATTATCACGTTCGTTATTTCTTTGCATCCACATTCCAACCAGTGTAAAAATAACTGCTGTAATTAATATCCATACTTCTGTGATCATGCTATTATTTCTCCTTGATAGCCTTGCCACCACGATGGAGCTGATCTTCCTTTAACCCATTTAGCAAAAGGTTTAGCTTCGTGATAATAGTTTCGATATGCTTCGACAGCGTCGCCTTTAACAACACATTGAGGATATTGAGACATTGCTTGAGCGAACTCAGTTAGTCCAATATCAGGTATGTTGTTCGGCGCCTCGGATAGAAGCTCGTTTAGTTTTATATATGTCAGATGTTCTTTCTTAAAACGAAATCTGAATTCATCACAAAGAGCAAGAAAATGCTTAAAGTGCCAATCATAGTTACCTTTAGACTCCATTGTCCACTTAGTACAAGGATGTCCAGCATGAACTGATTTGTACATAACAGCTTCTCGATTAGAGTCTGGTAACAAGTAATGTTTCACCATTGTCTTGCCAGACTTTGAAGGTGCTTTGTACACTTCGCCATCAAGCATACGATGAGCAGTGGAGAGCATTTGAGCTGACTCCACGATCATTTTTGGAATGTGTTTGTCACACATCATTTTTGCCGATTCAACAGGGCATTCTGATAATACGAATACGTTCATTACTTAACCCAGATGTGGTTATACTTTGGAGGTAAATCGCTGCACGTATATGCATCACCTTCAGCATAATTAGTTACGCCAATACATTCATTGGTCGAATAGCTTACTTTAACATCAGGAATAGATAACATGCTATTGACTGAGTTTGCCAAGAAGCAAACACCAATAATGCAAAGAGTACCAATAATAAGAGTTGATTTTGAAATTTTCATAGCGTTTACCTTCATTTTTTATTTATTTGATTGATCTAATTCAGGTTGAGGAGATTCGAAATCAAGATCAGTCATTGGCTCAGACGAACCATCGTTTGCCATTCCATCGAATTCAGTATCGATAAGTTCTTGAGATACGTCTTCATATTTGATTTGCATTGCGCAGATCCTTTCTATTGAGCTAAGAATTCGTCAGCAGATTTATCAAACTGCTCACATATTTCGTCAAGTGGTATTGCACCACTTTCAGTTTCAAGATTAAGAAACACATCGGCTTCTACAAAATTCCAATTGATACTGCCGTCTGAATTGATGTTCTCGTCAGACTTAACCGCAGCGGCGAATACGTCGTTAAACATTGGTAGCCAGAGGCTTTTAGATTGAATTTGCATATTTGGTTCCTTAATTAATTTATAGGTTTATTATACATCATCTAAAAAGAAATGTCAACGGTTATTTTAAATTACTTTCATATAATCTGAAAAGAATTCAGAATGACCGCTATGCTCGAAGTATATAGTGTCTTCGTAGTTATCAGTATACTTGAAGTGTTTGTACTGATAAGTCTCAAAATTAAGCTTACAAAATTCGATTGCTTGAGATCTCCAATCAGAGTGGAATTTGACTGGATTGTTCTCTCCACTCATCATCCACTTCTGTTTGTACTCGAAGATCTCTACCGGAGTCATTCTATTAGACCTTTTCCTTTAGCAACCTTGAGGATCACTTCATCCATTCGTGGTTCAGTGATTTCTTCGACTGCATCCCAGTCAATATTGCGGTATTTGAGTTGAGACATAACACCAGGAAAGTGCCTTGCAACTTGACGACTGACTGAATTACAACCAGCGTTGTTGTAAATATCGTAGTAGGCATTAACCATTTTACGCAAACGTTCAATGTACCTATCGTCTGCTTCGCCCATCATAGGGATCTGGCCAGTCAGTTTATCAGCCAGATCTTGATATTTACCTTTGTTGTTCCAATAAGTATTGCTCATTATGCAACCCTCCTTTTACGTGGTTTAAAACCAAGTTGTTCCATTGCTCCTACTGGAGAATCGTTTTGCTGAAGTTCAATATACTTCTCAACAGTACAATTCTTTACCAAGAAGTTGACCCAAGATTTCCAAGGCTTCGAACCATACTTGAAACGAGCAATAAATGTAGGCTGTGGTTTGCCAATCCAAGATGGGTGACAGTCAGGACGAGCCACTTCCATATTTACAGATAACTCGTGGCGTCCACGATACATTAGATACATACCATCCCAAGTGAATTCGTCTTTGATAAATGCAGTCATATTTTGGTTCCTTATTTAATTTATATAGATATTATACATCATCTAAAAGCAAATGTCAACTGTTTTTTTCATTTAATTTGATTTATTTTTAAAATAATACAATAATTGTGCACAAAAGACTGCTGCGACGGGAGTTCCGATAAGATATAGCACAATCAGGAGCATATCAGCATGGCCGTAGTATATTCTCTCATAAGCCATCATACAGACAAGCGCCACATACCAGATAAGAGTAAGTATCTTAATCTTCATTTTCTTTCTTCGCTGGTATCTCAATTACCGTGTTTCCACGATTATCTTTAGTATCAGACATAAAGCATTCAACATCTTCTTTACGAGTAGCAATTGCCAATACGTTGCCAGATTCACTTTTAACTATATACATAATGTTATGACTCCCAGATTGAGGTTTTGATAAATTCCATGTCAGTGTTGACGCCCAAGACTTGAGATGCTAATTCGTCGAGGTAGTCGAACTTTTGAGATTGGAATAAGTAAACAGGATTGCCGCCAGCAGGACCGTTGGCATTAACTAAAGTGGCTGTACAGCCGTGATCTTTTGCGAATTGAGAAACTTCTGATTGAGTTGGCTCGTGAGATACGTCAAGTTCTATATTATACATTTTTATTCCTTTGATTTGATATATACATTATACATCATTTAAAAGCAAATGTCAACTAAATTTTATATATTTCTTTGTATTTTTTTCGAACAGATAAGAAGTGCTCGAGATAGTCAAAGGTATTTACCTTAAAGACTTGAGCTTCGTGACCATCTACAGCAATGAGAATTACTGCTTGTTTGATTGCCACGCCTGTTCTTTCTAGGAAAGCTGCAGCGTAAAAGCATGCTTGGATAAAGTAACCTTCAATCCATTCTTCCTTTTTAGGTTTACGTGAGGTTTTAAAATCGATGATAGATAACGTACCATCGTATTCAGCTATACAGTCGACCTGACCAGCTGTTTTAAGTTTATCGCTATAGAGAAAAACTTCTTGCATCCATACATTATCTAAACGACCGTCTATGACTTGTCGTAAATCATTAAATGTATTGAGATTAGCAGGCATTTGTTTGCCTCTCCAATCTTCTTTGTTATCGATGTAATCTTCAGCAAGTTTGTGAACTGCTGTTCCACGACCAGCTGCTTGACGAGAGATCTTATTAGCTTCTTCTTCGCCAACTCGAGCTCGCCATGCCATAATACCTTCTTTTGAAAGTATTCCTAGAACTGTTGTGATTGATGGATATGCGTTACCTTCAGGAGTAAAGTATCTCCGGCCTGCTTCAGTAGTTTTCCGAGTTAGAGCCGGTAACTCTATGCCGTGTTCGACATGTGTAAACATAGTATAGCCTCATTTTGTATCATATAGTTGACATTATATCACACAAGAAGCGAAATGTCAACTATTTTTTAATTCAACGATTCCCACGCGAAACCAGTATATACTTCGAGCTTTTGGTTACTAGTATTCCAAAGAACCATACCTGCCACTGCTGTAAGCGCGTTACGTTCAGTAGTTGTAAATTGACCAAACTGAACTGGTAATTCATCTACAATAACTGCTCTGTTAGTACCTTGGTTATCTGCAAAAACACTAATACCATAAGTACCAGCCGAAGCTCCGCTTACCATCAGGTCAATTCTATCTTCGTATGAATTATTTGTACCACCGACTCGTATGGTAGATCTTGTTGTAGTTCCAGCAACGTAACTAATTTCCATTGGCACCGCGCCGTCAGTATTTTCAATTGCGTATCCAGCTGGATCTAAATCTGCAGAAAGAGTACTTAAATCTGCTGGTTCAAATGTAAATTCAGAAGTTACGTCAGAATATGATAACGTACCACCCGCATTTGCACCACCAGTAATTACTGAGAAGTCAGAAGCAGAAATTCCGTTATCTGGTCCTTGAAGACCTTGAACAGATTGAATACCTTGGAAACCTTGAACACCTTGAGTAGCAATTGGACCGATTAGACCTTGAGTACCTTGGAAACCTTCATTACCTTGAATACCTTGTGCACCAACTCCGTCAGTACCAGTCGCGCCTTGAAAACCACCTGCTCCTTGTAAACCATTTGGCCCTGGAACAGCTTCACCTTGAATACCTTGTATGCTTAAACCTTGTGTACCCTGAACTCCTTGTGGTCCAATATCTCCAACTAAACCTTGAGCACCTGAACCTGTTAAACCCTGAACGCCCGGATCACCAATACCGGTAACACCTTGGATACCTTGAACAGAACCTGCTGGTCCTTGAACACCTTGAGGTCCATCTGGTCC
>FZLS01000010.1 GCA_900197625.1 Rhodobacteraceae bacterium Water-Bin34
ACATCTATTCCTAATAAATAAAGTTCGTGAGCTATTAATCGATATCTTAAATACATTGCTTCGTATTGTTTGTCAGGTTTTACCTTTTGCATCTGTTCAAATGGCGGCAACCAATCAAGCCATATTGGAGCTCTTAATCGGGCAACACGGCCACCCTCTTGATCAATCAAGATTGGAACATTCTTAGCAACAGAATCCCTTAACTCATTACACAATACTTTTATCTGATTTGGTGTACTTAAATTACGTGAGAAAAGAATAAATGCCCAAGGTTTGGCATCTCTAAAAAAATTTCGCTCTTCTTCAGTAAGTCGTGTTCCTTTACAACCAAATATTACTGAATTAGAGCTCATTATCTTGGAATAATTGGGGAACAAAAAGTTTCCCGTTTCTTAAGGGCCATACAAAAACTTTCAACATCATTAAAATCTATAAAGCTTTTAACTTTTAAAATATACTTAGCTTTTAAACCATCCTCAATTTTCTCAATAAACAACTCTTTATTTAAAAGTAGTTCAGAGTGAATTTTATTTATGTTTTCCAATTGAATAGTAGCTACCACATCAACATCATAAGAACCTAATTCAGCCATTATATTGTTTGAAAAAAAACTATTAGAATTTAATTTTAAATCTTTTGGCCGTATTTTTGGTGCAAATTTATTTTCTAATAGCATATCTTTTGTCTCAATCAAATCTATCTTGGGGGCTTTTGTATCTGATATCGGTTCATTTAAAATACGAAAATTTTTATCTTTTAGAATTGGGGCTTGCCCCATTTTCATATTTGAATCTGGTTTCTTTTGTGTATCTAATCCAGCAACATCTTCAGCCTGTAGGGGATATGGTTTAGGTGCTAAATAAACTTCATCTACTAGTTTAGAAATTCCCTTCGCCGTTTGAACTTCACTTACGGACAAACCTTGATGATCTGCTTGTTTCCCACCAGGCTCTTCAGGGGAAATTCGTGCTGGGCCATTTGCTTTTTTTATGACAGGAATATCATTTGGATCTAATTGCGATAAAGATAAACCCCACCAAACTAAGACCCCAAATACAGAAACTGACGCAGCTGCAGCCAAAATATTTAAGAATCTGCTCATGTAATCTCCAAATTGGGTCTTTGCCCTGCCCTTGAATGAGCTTTGAGTATCATTTTAAGCTTAATTATCGCATTTCGTCAATTGGCGTTACACCCAGAATAGTTAGCCCAGCAGCAATAGTAACTTGAACTGCAGATATCATTGATAATTTTTCAGCACTTAATTCGGGATTACTTTCTTGAAAAAAACGGGTTTCAGGAAATTCTTTACCGATATTCCAGAGCGCATGGAAATCTCCTGCTAATTCATATAAATAAAATGCAATACGATGAGGTTCATTATGTTTCGCAGCCAATTCTAATAGTCTAGGCCATTCTGCTAATTTTTTTACGAGTATTATTTCATTTGGATGTTTTAAAGTTTCAAATGAACCTGCTTTAATTATAATCTTAGCATCTTTCGCCTTTGTAAGAACTGAACTAATTCGCGCATGGGCATATTGCACGTAAAATACTGGGTTATCTTTTGATTGTTCTTGAACTTTATCAAAATCAAAATCCAAAGGTGCATCATTTTTTCTAGTTAGCATGACAAATCGGGTAACATCGGGGCCAACCTGTTTAACAACGTCTCTTAAAGTAACAAATGTTCCTGCGCGTTTAGACATTTTAAACGGCTCACCATCTTTATATAATTTTACTAATTGAGTTAACTTTATATCAAGCGATACTTTCTCATTGGATAAGGCTGAAACTGCAGCCTTCATTCGTTTTACATACCCACCATGATCTGCACCAAATATATCGATTAATTGATCAAAGCCTCTTTGAACTTTATCAAAATGATATGCTATATCTGGAGCAAAATATGTCCATGAACCATCTGATTTGACAACAGGGCGATCAACATCATCACCATGGCTTGTAGATTTAAAAAGTGTTTGTTCCCTTGCTTCCCAATCGTCAGGTTTTTTACCTTTAGGTGGTTCTAAAATACCCTGATAGATTAAACCTTTCGCATCTAAATCGGCTAAAGCGTCTTCAATTAATCCAGTCCCATATAAGGATTTTTCTGAAAAGAACACATCCATTCGAATGCCCAATAATTCTAGATCTGATCTAATAAGATCCATCATTTTTTCAGTTGAAAACAATCTTAGTTCAGAAATCCATTCACTTTCAGGTTTATCAACTAAACTATCACCATATTTATTCTTTAATGCTTCACCTAGATCAACCAAATAGTCACCAGGATAAGTGCCATCAATGAATTCAACCGCCTGACCATTAGCCTCAAGATATCGCAGGTAAACTGAGCGTGCTAAAACATCAACTTGTGCACCGCCATCATTTATATAGTATTCTCTTGTTACATCAAAGCCAGCAAAATCCAAGAGGCTAGCGAGTGCATCACCAAAAACTGCGCCTCGCGTATGTCCGACATGCAATGGACCAGTAGGATTAGCAGATACGTATTCTACATTTACTTTTATTCCAGAGCCAATATCTGAGCGCCCATAGTTTATTCCCATATTAAGCACATATGGTATAATAGATGTTAGATAATCCTGTTTGAGGCGCAAATTAAGAAATCCAGGTCCTGCAACATCTGCAGATATTATTCGACTATCATTTTCTAATAATGAACATAATGCCTCGGCTATAAGCCTTGGATTCATCTTTGCTGGCTTAGCTAAAACCATTGCTGCATTTGTTGACATATCTCCATGGGAAGAGTCTCGAGGAGGTTCAACTGTTACATTTGAAAAGTCTAATTCTTTTGACAATGTACCATTGGATTGCAATGCCTCCAATGACGTTAAAACAAGGCTTCTAATATCAGAAAATAAGTTCATTAATTTATCCAGTTATTATAATTGCGCGATTTAACACATGGATTAATTATGTTCCAGAGGTGAGTTCAGTATATCTTTGTTCTGCATAACCATCTGTCATACCTGATAAATAATCAGAAATTAATTGCGCCTGCTCGAATTCACTTTTGCAATATGACCATTGGACTGGTAATAATTTTCTATCGTTCATAAAAATATAGAATAATCCATTTACAACTTGAGTTGCCCTCTCTCGCATTAAGTTAACGCGATCAGAACGATACATATTATCAAATAAGTATGTGCGAATTTCATTAATACTTTCAATCATTCTAGGCGAGAATTGAATAATTTGATATCCAAGATTTCTCACTTCTTTAGAGGAAGAGAGAGAGCTATTTTTTATTAAAGACTGTGAGTTTATAATGACATCTTCCACCATTTCATTAAAAATGCGTCTCAGGGCTTCATTACGACGCCTTATTGGATCTAAGTTAGGGTATTTTGCATCAACTAAAGAAAAACATTCCCCTACTATTGGTAGGTTAGATATATCATTTTCAGTAAACAAATTTGCACGTAACCCATCATCTAAATCATGATTATTATATGCAATATCATCAGATATGGCAGCTACCTGCGCCTCAGCACTAGCATGGGTTTTAAGTTCCAGATTATGTCTATTAGAATAGTCATTAAGGGCATATGGAATAGAGTTTACAACTGGCCCATTATGTTTTGCAATACCTTCTAATGTTTCCCAAGTTAGGTTTAAACCGTCAAACTCAGCATAACTTTTCTCTAAAGATGTTACAATTTTTATAGCCTGAGCGTTGTGATCAAACCCACCATAGTTTTTCATTTTTATCCTTAAAACATCTTCACCAACATGTGCAAAAGGTGGATGACCTAGATCATGTGCAAGTGCAATGACTTCTGTTAATTCGGAGTTTAAATTTAGTGTTTTGGCTATCGTTCGAGCAACTTGTGAAACTTCAATAGTATGAGATAATCGTGTGCGGAAATGATCACCTTCGTGCGCTACAAAAACTTGCGTTTTATGTTTTAAGCGTCGGAATGCTTTACAGTGAATAACACGGTCTCGGTCACGCTGAAATGGAGAGCGGTATTTACTTTCTTCTTCAGTATGGAGTCTACCCCGAGTTGTTTCTGGATTAGAAGCAATTTTGCTTTGCATAATTTGGTTGACCTTTAAATGTTGCCGAGATCGAAAAGCAGGTTTATATTAATTACATATATTAATTATGAAAGCCATAAAAGATGGACCTTGCTTTGCCACCAAAAGTAACTGATAGAGCATATGCTCGATTAGCAGAGATTAATGAAAATGTTGAAGCGTCCCAAGCATTACGAATTGCCGTTGAAGGCGGAGGATGTTCAGGCTTTCAATATGAAATTAAATTAGAAAATACACCGGACAAGGATGATTTGATATTAGAAAAAAATGGTCAAGTAGTATTAATAGATAAAATATCACTACCCTTTTTAGAAAATGCAGTAATTGATTATACACAAGAATTAATTGGCGCACGTTTCGTAATTGAAAATCCAAATGCTACTTCAAGCTGTGGTTGTGGGGTTAGCTTTTCAATTTAATGAAAAATTAAATATTTTGAAAAAGTGAAAAATAAAATCTTAAATTAAGATTCACAGATACTCCATCATCAAGGAAAAGTTTACATGAAAATCGCAACTTTTAATATTAATGGCATCAAGGCACGTCTGCCAGCCTTGCTAGAATGGTTAAAGGAAACAAATCCAGATATTGCAATGTTGCAAGAAATAAAATCAATGGATGAACTGTTTCCAAGAGATGACATAGAGAGCTTAGGCTACGACATACATACTCATGGAATGAAGGGATTCAATGGAGTCGCAATATTATCTAAATACCGTCTTGAAGATATAATGCGCGGGCTTCCAGGTGATGATCAAGATATCCAGACACGTTATATCGAAGCAACAGTTATAGGGGATAACAGCTCACTAAGATTGTGCAATCTATACTTACCAAACGGCAATCCAACACCAGGGCCTAAATTTGATTATAAGCTAAAATGGATGGAACGTTTGTATGAACGGACCTGTTCCTTAATAAAATTAGAAGAACCCTTTTTATTAGCAGGCGATTTCAATATTATTCCCCAAGCCGAAGATTGTTGGGACACAAAAGTTTGGGAGAATGATGCAGCATATTTACCTGAAAGTCGTGCAGCATACAGGAAAATCTTGAATTTAGGTTTAACAGATGCATTTCGTGCAAAGAACCCTTCAGCAATGAACTATACTTTTTGGGATTATCAAGCAGGCGCTTGGAATAAAAATAATGGCATTAGAATAGATCACTTTTTACTTTCACCAACATGCGCAGATAAGCTAATTGACTGTCAATCTGATCGTGAATGTAGAGCAAAAGATAAACCCTCTGATCATGTTCCAGTTTGGGTGGAGTTAGAAATTTAAACTTTATATCTATAAATCCAATTAAACCGCTTATTTAAAAATGAAGGGTAAACCTTTGCTATAAGGCGTAAATTAAGCTGAAATAGTTTTCTCAATATTAAATTAGATAAATGAAAAGCTTTTCCATTTTTACTTGATATTTTTTGAATATCTGTAACGCGTTTTTTTCTAATTTTTTCATATTTTTTAAGTGCATTATTGATATTATTTGTGTCATTTAAAACACTAGTTAATACTGCTGCATCTTCTAAAGCCATACACGAACCTTGAGCCATAAATGGAAGTATTGGATGAGCAGCATCACCCAATAGAACAACATTATCATTACTCCATGACTTTAAAGGCGGGTGCGAATATAACCCCCAAAGTTTAACAGTTTTTATTTTGGATAAAATACGATTAACACTTGGGCTGAAATCAGAGAACTCATTGCAAAACTTTTCTGGCGAACCTTCGTTATTCCAATTTTCAGGTACAATATTTTTATTAGACTGAACTCCAATAATATTTATTAATTCTCCATTTCTAATTGGATACATTACCAAGTGTTTGTTAATTCCCATAAACACTGTTGGTTCTATATTATTTCCATCAGATGGAATAAGCGCTCTCCAAGCTACTTGATCCATAAACAATGCAGCACTTTGACCAAACCAGTATTGTCTTACCCCTGAATTCATACCGTCTGCCGCAACAGTTAAATCGAAATTATAAATATTAGAATTACTTTTAATTTTTGAACCATTAAGATCAGTTTTTATAGCTATAGCGTTAGAGCCCAGAATAATCTTTACTCCTAGATCCTTTGCTCGAGAAACCAAAGCGTCAACTAAATCAGCACGATGCAATTGCACATAAGGAAAATCGATGTCTTGGTTATGCTTTATTTCTATAATCGGTTTACCAGCTTTGTAATCTTTAAATAATATGGAGTCTGGGAAACATACCTCCTCTAAATAATCTGGGTACACTCCAAGTTTTGATAATATATTTATTCCATTTGCACTAATCTGAATACCAGCACCCACTTCAGATATCTCTGAAGCTTTTTCAAAAATTGTTACCCGACTACCAAACTTAGCAAAGAAAATTGCAGAAGCTAACCCACCAATTCCACCACCAATGATCCCAATATTTTTATCTAATAATGACATTTAACCTCAAATAAAAACACCGCGTAATTAGACGCGGTGTAAATTATATTCAATATATAAACAAATTAGTCGTCTCTATGAACTTTTTCTTTTCGTTCATGTCTTTCTTGAGCTTCAAGTGATAAGTTCGCAGTTGGCCTAGCCTCAAGTCTTTTCAAAGATATTGGCTCGCCAGTAGCATCACACCACCCATATGTACCGTCTTCGATACGCCTAAGTGCACTATCAATTTTTGATACAAGCTTTCTTTGCCGATCTCGTGTTCTTAATTCTAAAGCTCTATCTGTTTCTTCAGATGCCCTGTCTGCAACGTCTGGAATATTACGTGTACCTTCTTGCATACCTTCAATGGTATCTCGACCATCAGCAAGCAACGCAGCTTTCCAGTCAAGTAACTTTTTTTGAAAATATTCTACCTGGCGGTCATTCATAAATTCTTCGTTGTCAGTTGGATGGTATTCAGTATCTAACACTTTATTAACTTTCATAATAAAACCCATTTAAATTTAGGTAATCAACATTTTATTCGTTCCGTATCTTAGAATTCACAGGATGTCACGCCCTACTTTCGAATGTTTAGAATACTAATGATATTTATGTTAATAATCATTTATGGTTGATATGATATATTATATATTACACAAATTATGATAATGCTCATCAAATCAGGGTTAAAATGATAATAATATGTTAAAATTCTCACCAATTTTACTTGCCGTAATATGGGCAATAATAATGTATTATGTATCTGCATGGCGCACCAAATCTGAAATGGATAAGAAATCAACTTTATTAAATGATCCTCCGCTAGAAACTTTAACAAATCAGATGGCAAATACCTTAGATTTGCATGAAATAAAGGTACATATTTACGAAATTGAACCAATCAATGGCTTAGCTATTCCTGATGGACGTATTTTCATAACAAGAGGTTTCATGAAAAAATATTACAATGGGGAAATCACTGCTGCAGAAATAGCTAGTGTTATTGCCCATGAATTGGGTCATGTTGCACTTGGCCACACAAAAAGAAGAATGATCGACTTTTCAAGTCAAAATGCAATTAGAGTTGCATTAGCAATGGTTTTAAGCAGATTTTTTGGTGGATTTGGGGCCATAATAGCAAATACAATTACTAAATTTTTAACTGCACGACTATCTCGAAAAGATGAATACGAAGCAGATGCATATGCAGCAGCTTTATTAACTAAAGCAAATATTGGCATTGAGCCTCAAATATCAATGTTCGAAAAACTTGAAAAGCTTAGTAATGAAGGGAATAATTCCATGGCATGGTTGATGAGTCATCCAAAAACGCAGGATAGAATCACAGCCATAAAAAAATTAAAAGATGAATGGGAGTAAAAATTTCCCATACTTTGCTAAATACTAACTGGCTATAAACTTAGCTAGTTTTGGCAACTGAGATGACTTCAACATTTTGCGATTATTTATACTAATGCCAGATCTTCTAATCGCTTCTTTTTTTACAGTTTCAATTATCTCAAGCATTTCATTACGACCTGATGTAGCCAATTCTAACAAGAAATCATCAGGGGTGCGTCTCACTATGCCATGGCTCGATAGTATTGGAGTTGGAAAATCCTTTAAATTTGCAGTCAGCAATTCATCAGCATTACCTTCAATAGCCGCCTGCAAGACATGTATATCATTTTCATCTGGCAAAAATAGATTTTTATTTTCCGGTCCGATCTCTACCTGTGACTTTGGCCAATTAACACGTAAAAGTGCAATCTCAATAGTTGCCTCAGCTTCATTATGATTACGATGTGCTGCTCGACGCCATTCCTCAATTATTCTTTCAGACCAAAGCGGCTCAAAAAAATCTTTTTGTGCAGCCCCTAATAAAATTGAACGTAAAATAGAAGGATAAAGAACACACGTATCTAGCAAAACTTTCATTAATCTAATCTCAAGAAAATTGATTTTAAATAAGATGACTCAGCAAGATGTGGATGAACAGGATGATCTATTCCTGCTGAACCGGTATGAATTATTTGGCCTTTACGGCCAGCTTTACCAACTCCAACAAGAGAAGCTTTTCGAAACTTTTGCATATCGGCAGCATGGGAACAGGAACACAGAACTAAATAACCTCCGGGCTGTACCAATCTTGCAGCCATTTTGGCTGCTTTTTCATATGCGCGTAAACCTTTTTCTAATGCAGGTTTCGATGGAGCAAATGCAGGAGGATCACAAGCTACCACCTGATACCTTTCACCTTCATCAATTAGTTGTGACATAACTTCAAAAGCATCACCCTTTCGAGTTGTAAATGATTTAGAAAATCCAGACCTCTCAGCTCCCTCAGTGGCTAAATCAAGTGCAGGTTGAGAGCTATCTACTGCAATAGCAGCATTTGCACCGGCTGCTAAAGCAGCTAGGGAAAATCCACCAACATGACTAAACAGATCAATTATTGATCCTCCCTTTGCTAATTTAGCCGAAAATGCGTGGTTATCACGCTGATCGAAGAATAAACCAGTTTTTTGTCCACCTGAAATATCTGCCATATAAGTCGCATCATTCATTTTTACTTCTATTGGCGCCTGTGAAGACCCTTTAATGAAAATATTTTCATTATCCAATCCTTCAAGTGAACGAGCGCGGCCAGAAGAATTTTTTAATATTATTTTTGGTGAAAAGATTTGTTCAAGTGCTGAAGTAATTTCTGGCATCATCTTATCAGCCCAAGCAGCATTTGGTTGAACTACAAAAGCATCACCAAATCGGTCTATAATGACGCCAGGCAAACCATCAGCTTCGGCATGTATCAAACGATAAAATGGGGTGTCATATAATTTTTCTCGTAACATTAGTGCGTTTTTCAACTTTGTAACAATCCATGCTGTATCAATTGAAATATCAACATCTAGATCCATTACTCGCCCTGTGATTTTACTATTACTATTAAAAGCAATTAGGCCAATATCTTGTTTGTCATTAGTTTGAATTTTAACAAATGATCCTGGAGGAATTTTTTTTGTTCGCCTATCTAAAATTACATCATCTGAATAAATCCATGGAAAACCAAACATCACCCGAGCAGGTGATTTATTTGGACGAAAGCGGAGTGTAGGTAAATCTATCATATTATTCGCTTACATTGCTTCCAATCAAAAGAAAAGCGCCCAAGAGGATACTGGGGCGCTTAAACAAAATTTGGGAGAAATATTTGTTTATTATTGGAGTTAAGCGTGTTTAATTCGAGCAAAAGTCAAATTGGTTTTAACCCAAGCTAACATTTTTACAAATAGCGTAGAAATAAATTCTGAACGCATTTTTGATGCTTCTTCACGAACTTTGAACAAATCTATATTTTCGTATGTTTTAACCATGATAAACTCCTTTTTTCCATAAATATGATTTAGGATAAATAGAGTGTTCTTACATCAGACAAGATCGCCCTAGCGCTATGTCTATTTTGCATAGCTAATGATAAAAGCTATGCAAAAAATTACTTTAATGAAAATTGACCTCTGACCCATCTTCAGAAGCATTTTTTAACCATTCCATAATATAACCGCCAACAGATCGAAAACAAATCAACTGACAATTCAATTCATCAGTAAACCAGAATGCAACAGCAAGTTGAGCTATTCTTGTTCTTCGAACTTCACCAATTGGCAAAGCATCGACTGACAAATCAGCAGGTGATCCTTTTGACAGTACATCACGAACGGCGCCACCATTTAATGAAAATACTGATCTTGCATCTGATACATCTACAACAAGATTGTGTGTGCCACTCAGGCTACTATTTAAATTGGAAATTGTTTTGGATACATTTTTATAATCAATTATTATCAATAATTCATCAGGAGACATCCATGCTATAGAGCCTTTAGATGTTGATGTAATCTGACGCTGCTCAGGTATAATCATACCCAGTTCCAATTTCAACGCTTTTGCAAGTACATTAGATTTTAAATCACCTCGTAAAGTAATCATTCCAAGCAAACCGGTGTCTTTTATTTTAATTATTCCATTATGTGATGCACCGTTTAGTGCTGTAATACTAGACATTTTGCCGTTCTCCTTCTGGGTCAAGGAATACCTGATTACAAATTTTAGCTTTGATAATTTTTCCATCTAAAGTTGGAAAATCAATTATCTCTCCCATCCTGTCAGGTCCAAACTTAACCAACCCCATCGCAATTGATCTATTTAATGTTGGTGAAAAATATGTTGATGTGACTCGACCGATCATATTTTTCACTCCATTTTCCCTAACTGATCCATCTGTTGCATATGCACCATCAGGTATCACTATATCGGGATCTATAGTTTTCAATCCGACCAATTTCCAACGTGACGGATCAGACATGTGCGAACGAAGATGTGCGCGCTTTCCCAAGAAGTCTTCTTTCTTTTTTGAAAGAGCCCATTCCATGTTTAAATCTTGAGGAATCACCGTTCCGTCTGTTTCATCACCAATCATTATAAAGCCTTTTTCTGCGCGCATAACATGCAGACATTCTGTGCCATAAGGTTCAATGCCAAACTCCTTACCAGCTTCCATGCACATGTCCCAAAAAGCTTGGCCATCTGATGCAGGCACAGCTATCTCATAGGATAGCTCTCCAGAAAACGAAATTCGAAATGGTCTAACTCTTATTCCACCAAGCGTTCCCTCTGAGAAACGCATAAAAGGAAGTGCATCCTTTGAAACATCCATTCCACCAAGTTTTTCAAGCAGTTTTCTTGCGTTTGGCCCAACTACAGCAATTTGAGCATATTGTTCAGTAACATTTGCTGTATATACTTCCCAATCCCACCATTCTGTTTGAAGCCATTCCTCCATCCAAGCATGAATTCTATCAGATCCTCCAGATGTTGTGTGACAAAGGTATGTGTTCTCATCTAATCTCGCAACAACACCATCATCAGATAAAAATCCATTTTCATTACACATCAAGCCATATCTACAGTGTCCAACCTTTAAATTTGACATTAAATTTGTATATAGCATGTCCAAAAATTTACCTGCATCTGGCCCTTTGACTATAATTTTACCCAATGTAGATGCATCTAATAAACCAACATTTGTCCTAGTATTCAAAATTTCTCTTTCGACTGCATCTTTAACTGTTTCATTATTTTTCTGATAACAATAAGGACGGCGCCAATCCGCGACTGGTTCAAAGAAGCCTCCATTTGCTTCAATCCAGTTATGAATCGGGGATTTTCGTATTGGCTTAAAAAGTTCTCCACGCGCATCGCCTGCAATAGAGCCCATTGAGATTGGATGATAGGGTGGCCTAAAGGTTGTTGTCCCTACATTTGGTATCTCTGAATTTAAGCTATCCGCTAGGATTGCCAGTCCATTTATATTTGATAGTTTTCCTTGATCTGTTGCCATACCAAGAGTTGTGTATCTTTTAGTATGTTCAACACTTTCATAACCCTCACGAGCAGCCAAACGCACATCTGATACTTTAACATCATTTTGGTAATCCAGAAAAGTTTTAGCCTGTAATTTGACTGACATACCCTGAGGCATTTGCCAAATTTGTTCAATCGGAGACTCAGCTTCAGTTTCAGCTTTAATGACTTTAGACTTGATAGGTTTAAAACCAACTTGCTTAGCAATTAATTTTCCTTGTGAAATTGCATCTTGAATTGTTTCATTAGCTATAAAATAACCATTGGCTGCACCACCTACTGCTACGAAGCCTGTGCCATCATCTCCAAGAGGTGGCCGTTCAGCATCAGGGCGGAACATAGCGTTTGTTTCATCCCAATTTAATTTACCACCACAATGTGACCAAAGATGTACAACAGGTGACCATCCACCTGACATTGCTACTACATCACATTTTATTTCTTCAATTGGAGTTCCCTCGCCAGCTTGCAAACAAATTGAAACACCAATTACGCCCTTTGAGCCTTTAACTTTTGAAATGGCCATTCCAGTTTCAACTCGAATTCCCAATTCACGTGCTTTATTTGGTAGTTCACCGGTTGCATCTGTACGAGCGTCTAGAATTATTGCAACTTTTAAACCAACCTCAAATTGCTTAATTGCTGTTCTATATCCATCATCATTATTCGTCGCAAGCACCATGATATCACCACATGAAGTACCAAAATCAACTATATAATCACGAACACTACCTGCTAACATCACACCAGGAAGATCATTTCCTGCAAATGATAGTGGGCGCTCAATAGCGCCTGTTGTGGTTAAAATTCGCTTAGCTCGAATCCGCCATAATCTTTGCCTTGGTCCTTTTTTGCTAGGCATGTGATCTGTTAATGACTCATATCCTGTCACCCAACCATGGTCATAAACTCCAGCTCCCATTGTCCTATTTTTAAGGGTAACATTTGGCATAGACTCTAATTCTGCTAACGCATCATTAATCCATTCTTCACTATTCTTATTATTAACTAAAACATCATCAACCGGAGCCCTACCACCCCAAGAGTTTTTTTGCTCAAGAAGTAATACTTTTGCACCAGCTCTGCCGACTTCTAAAGCAGCAGCTAGTCCAGATATTCCGCCCCCAATAATAAGAACGTCTACATGTGCATAAAAATATTCATATTTATCTGCATCTTTTCCAATCGGCGCAGCACCTAGACCTGCAGCTTTTCGAATAACTGGCTCAAAAATATGCTTCCAAGCAAAACGTGGGAAAATAAATGTTTTATAATAAAAGCCTGCGGGAAACACTCGGCTCATAATCCGGTTTATACCTCCGATATCAAACTCTAGCGAAGGCCACGCATTTTGGCTAACTGAGTGTAGACCATTGAATAACTCAGTCGTTGTTGCCCTTTGATTAGGTTCAAATTTATTTCCTTTACCCAATCCAACAAGCGCATTTGGCTCTTCAGGGCCAGATGCCACAACACCTCTTGGACGATGGTATTTAAAGGAACGACCAACTAATCTTTGATTGTTAGCTAATAGCGCAGAAGCCAGAGTATCACCTTCATAGCCACTAAATCTCTTGCCATCAAAAGAAAACTCTAGCGAATTTGATCTGTTAATTAAACGACCACCTTTTGATAATCTTGTACTCATTTAACAAATCCCTTCCATTCAGGACGTTTTTTTTGAATTTTATTGATTAATGCTTTTGGCGGAGAATTCGTTTGAGCTGAATACGTTCCAAATACCTCCAAACTAGTTGTACACCTTGCAGCATTAAACCACTTTCCACACCCATAGACATGTCGCCAACGTTCAAAATGTACACCCTTTGGGTTATGTCTCATAAATAAGTAATTTTCCAATTCATCATCACTTGCATTTACACCAGATCGAGTAATGTGAGCTTGACCATCGCAATGTAAATCAGTTTCATCAGCGGTAATGCCACAGTTGGGGCAAGTAAGATTTAGCATTTTTAAACCTCTAAGCTATAAGTTTTTTATTTTTAATTTTTGGTTATTGAATTGTATTTAAACACTCTTCAATATTTTGTTTGGCAGATCTGAGTATTTTTAAATCAACTATAATTTCATCTTTTAATCGAATTAAATCGAAACTTAGCTTACTGCTAATCTCAACTCGATTATCAAATCCTGTTAAATCAATGTCTTCTGTAAATGGTAAAGGAAATATATTATTTGATCTCTGCATTTCTCTTATTATGAATGGTTCTCCATCAAACTTAATTGTCAAAATATCATCAGCATTTTTTGCTTCTTTTCCTGAATAACCTGTTACCTGCCAACGATCTCCATCTTTTCGTTTATATGTAGCAAAAAACGAAGGTACTCCATTTGATGAAGTAGCACTTAAAGTCGCCCAGCAAACTCTTGATTCTTCAACTTTCGTTATTTGATATTCATCAAATGACTTAAAAATTTCCATTGCACTATTTGAAGCACAGCTAGCCGTACCAAATAAAAATGTACCTAAGATTATCATAATATTTTTCATCAATGCGCTACTCCTGCTGCTACGCTCTCGTCAATGAAGCGTCCTTCTTGAAAACGATTTAATCCAAATTCGGCAGCTAAGCCTATTTGCTCGTCTTTTGCCATCAATTCAGCCATTGCCCAACCAGAACCTGGAATAGCCTTAAACCCACCTGTTCCCCAACCACAATTAATATAGCATCCTGATAAAGGAGTTTTTGAAATAATAGGTGACCGATCTCCTGTTACATCAACAATTCCACCCCAATGACGCAACATCTTTAAACGACTAACCATAGGAAAAGTTTCAATTAATGCTCTCACTGTTTCTTCTAAATGGTGGAATGATCCTCTTTGTGTATAATTATTAAATCCATCAGTTCCACCCCCAATAACCATTTCACCTTTGTCTGATTGGGACATATATCCATGAACAGTGTTTGCCATTACAACAACATCCATACATGGTTTTATTGGTTCTGAGACTAATGCTTGAAGCGAAACTGACTCAAGTGGAAGCCTAAATCCAGCCATATCAGCTAAATGTCCTGAATTTCCAGCAACAACAATGCCCAGTTTTTTACATTTTAATGAACCTTTTGTCGTTTGCAAACCAGTAACTTTACCATTTGCTTGTGTAACAGAAGTTACTTCACATTGTTGAATAATATCCATTCCCATATCTGAACAGGCTCGTGCATACCCCCATGCAACTGCATCATGTCGTGCAGTACCAGCGCGTGGTTGCCATAATGCGCCAAGAACTGGAAAACGAGGCCCAGATAGTTCGATAATTGGACATAATTCTTTTACCTTTTGCGGCCCAATATATTCAGTCTTAACACCTTGTAATTTATTTGCATGAGCGGTCCGCTTATATCCACGAATTTCTGCCTCTGTTTGGGCCAGCATCATCACTCCGCGAGGACTAAACATCACATTATAGTTTAAATCCTGTGACATTGTTTCATATAATGACCTTGCTTTTTCATATATGGCTGCAGAGGGATCCTGAAGATAGTTTGATCTAATAATTGTAGTATTACGCCCAGTATTGCCACCACCTAGCCATCCTTTTTCAATAATAGCTAAATTAGTAATTCCATAATTTTTACCAAGATGATAAGCTGTTGCTAGGCCATGGCCCCCTGCTCCAACAATAACAGCATCATATTCTTTTTTCATTTCAGGCTTTGCCCAGGCTCGCTCCCAACCTTGGTGGTATGAAAAAGCATTTCTAGCTATAGCAAAAGCAGAGTAACGTGACATTGATTGTTTACCTATAATCGAGCTTATTAAAACTTAATGGTGTTATTACATGAATATATAATCCAAATAATTGAAAATACGAGTTGATTTGTTCCAGAACCGACATTTCAATTAAAGTCAGGTAAGGGAAAAATAAACTATGGTCAAATTTATATAAATCATAGCATAATTTAAAATTTTTATGACTCCACATTATCCTCAAGCAAGTTTAAATAATACGGATAAAAGGAAAAATGTATGGTTTGGATCTTAGGCACCTTAGCCTGTTTGATATTTATAGGTTTGATCGCAAGATCGATAGTTGCACCACGTGATTTAGACTTAGGTGTCGCATCAAAAGATTTGCTCATCTACAAAGATCAATTAGTTGAAGTTGAGAAAGATATAGAAAAGGGAGTTCTAAGCAAATCTGAAAGTGACGCCGCAAGAATTGAAGTTTCAAGAAGAATTCTTTTAGCAGACAAAAGATCTAAAATTGAGAAACAAACTTCAAGTAATTCCCAAAATCATAACAAAATTATTACTTTTATCATTTTAATTTTCATTTTAGCAGGGTCTTTAAGTATTTATGCATTTTTGGGCAATCCAAGACTTCCAGATATGCCATTGCAAACTAGGCTGGCTGAAATAAAAGAATTACGTTCACAAAGAATTAGTCAAGAAGAAGCAGAGTTACTTGTTCCAGATGAAATTATTGAAGCTCCAAGTGATTATTTAGCATTGGTTTCAAAGCTACGAGATGCGATGAAAGAACGACCAAATGATATGCAAGGATTAAGATTACTTGCTTTACATGAATTTAGACTGGGCAAATATCGTTCTGCTCGCAAAGCACATTTGAAAATAATTAATGTTTTAGGTGATACTGCTACAGCAAAAGATTTGATAGATTTTGCTGAAGTCATGATTGTTGCAACAAATGGATATGTTTCACCAGAAGCAGAATTCATACTAAGGCGTGGATTGGAGATGAAGCCAAATGATGGCCGAGCTCGTTATTATTCAGGCTTATCAATGGCACAATCTGGTCGACCAGATGTCACACTACGACTTTGGGAAAATCTTTTAGATGAAGGGCCGGATGATGCCCCTTGGGTACCTTTAATTAAAGAACAAATAGTTGATGTCGCACGTTTAGTTGGAGTAAATTTAGCTCAAGATCAGTTACCTGGACCGACATCCGAACAAATCAATTCTGCTGGAAATATGTCCGATGTAGATCGCAAAGAAATGATACAAGGTATGGTTTCAAGTTTAAGTAACAGACTAGCCAATGAAGGTGGGACAGTAAATGAATGGGCTCGATTAATTCGGGCATTAGGTGTATTAGGTGAGACTGCAAATGCTTCCAAAATATGGATAGAAGCACAGACTATATTTGGTAGAAATAGTTCAGATATAGAAATATTACGAGAAGCGGCAAGAGCAGCAAAGGTTTCTCAATGAGTTGTCATAATAATTTCATAGAGTTTGTGTCTCTATTACCCCGATTTAAATCTCTGATTGGCTTGGATTTAGGTACTAAAACTATAGGTATCGCGGTTTCGGATACCCTCTGGTCAGTTGCAACACCACGAGAAACAATAAAGCGAAAAAAGTTTGGACTCGATTGCGATGCATTAGATATTATTTTCAACTCAACAGATACAGGTGGAATAATACTCGGACTTCCTATGAATATGGACGGTAGTGAAGGTCCTAGATGCCAAGCCACAAGAGCTTTTGCAAGAAACTTGTCATTAAGGTGTCCAATCCCAATTGCTTTTTGGGACGAGAGGTTATCGAGTATAGCAGCTGAACGAGCGATGTTGGAAGCCGATATGAGTAGAGCAAAACGTGCCGATAATATTGACCATGTAGCAGCAAGTTTCATATTACAGGGTGCATTAGATCGTATTGGGAATATTTTATAATGGATGAAGTCTGGAAACGAGAAGAAGTTGAAAGTCCCTGTGTAAAACTTTGTATTATTCACAAAGAAAGCGGGCTTTGTATGGGCTGTTATCGTAATGGATTAGAAATATCACAATGGTCAATTATGAGTTCAGAAGAAAGAAAACTTAAGATGCAAGAGTTACCAAGTCGAGCAGGAAAAGTTCGAGGTAAAAGGCGCAAAATAAGAAAAATTTAAGAACTATAAACCTTATAAAGCATATTAAACGCCACACTTATTAAAAAAAATGCAAATGTTCTTTTTAAAACCAAAACATTTAACCTATGAGCTAAATTTGCTCCAATAGGTGCAGTCAATATTGTCATCGAAATTATAATAAAAAAAGCGGGCAAATTTACATAACCTATCGTCAAAGGTGGTAAACTTCCTGAAGGTGGATTAGTGAACAGGAATCCAATGGTGCTAGGGAAAGCTATTGCGAGACCAAATCCTGCACCAGTAGCCACAGCTTTATGAATTTTGATATTATGCAAAGTCATCAAAGGTACCGCCAAGCTCCCCCCTCCAATGCCCATTAAAACTGATAGAAACCCAACAACCGTGCTTATGATATTTCGAGTGAACCCAACTGGCATTTGAAACCCTAAGCTCCAATTGCTCTTAGAAAATGCCATATACAGACCAATTATAATCCCTAACAAACCAAATATAATAGTTAAAGTATCAGTATGAAGCTTGGCTGCAATAAATACACCAATAACTGCGCCTAATATTATTCCAGGAGACCATAATTTTAAAATAATCCATTCTACCATTTTCTTTTTGTGATGACTTAGAACTGATCTAATGGATGTAAAAACAATAGTAGCAAGTGAAGTGGCAACACAAATTTGCATGAGTTGCGAATTTGCATAGCCCAAAGAAGTGAACACATAGAAAAAAGCCGGTACAAGAACTATCCCACCACCAACTCCAAGTAAGCCTGCTAATATGCCAGCAAATGCACCAACTATTAATAATAAAATTATTGTTGGCAAAAATATTAAGATATTTTCCACATAATCATCCAAATCATTATTTAATTCTCATTCTCAAATATTCTGTTTTTCTAAAGCATTTTTTAATGCATTTTGGATTACTTCAATACCAGCACCTTTTTTATATGCTTCGTCTGATAATGTTCTTTTCCAAACCTTTGCCCCACTTTGACCTGAGAACAAACCTAGCATATGTCGTGTAATTTGATTTAATCGGCCCCCAGAATCTAAATGATTTTGTATGTATGGTAGCATTTCATTTATTATTTCAGTAACTGATTTTTTTTTAATATTAGCGTCATATAAACTATCTGCATTTCCTAGGATTTCCATAGGATTATGATATGCAAATCTACCAATCATAACTCCGTCCAAACCCTTATTAATTTCGGCAACTGCCTGATTAAACGTTTGTAAACCTCCATTTAAAATAACTTCTATTTCAGGTCGATCCTTTTTAATTTTATGGACTAAATTATAATCTAATGGAGGAACATCTCGGTTTTGTTTGGGTGAAAGGCCACTGAGCCATGCTTTACGTGCATGAATTGCAAAAGAATTAACGCCACTTTGAGATACTTTATCTATGAAATCAGGTAATATTTCCTTTGGATCTTGTTCATCAACACCAATTCGACATTTTACAGTTATTTCTGCACCCGTTGATGCTTCTAACATAGCGCTCACACATTCACTGACTAACTCAGGCTCTTTCATTAAACATGCACCAAATCTACCAGATTGAACACGATCTGATGGACATCCAATATTAATATTTATCTCATCATATCCAGCGTCACATCCTAGTCGAGTGGCTTGTGCAAGTTGATAAGGATCTGAGCCCCCAATCTGCAAAGCGATCGAATGTTCAGCCTGGTTGAACTCCAACAATCTATCAGCATCACCATGGATTAATGCAGGAGCCGTAACCATTTCAGTATAGAGCAATACATTTTTCGAAATTAATCTGTGAAGATAGCGACAATGCCTATCTGTCCAATCCATCATTGGAGCCACAGAGAATGTTCTATCTATTTGCTTCACATCAAACCTACTTGAAATTAGTCTTTTTAAATATTTCTAATCTTAATAATAATACCATAAAAATTAACAAATATAACTATAACAATTTTAAAGAATTTACCTTTTCCAAAATTATGATCTTGTTGAATGAACTGCCTGGCCAAATGCTTCGAAAAGGGGTTTAGAAACGGAGTCTTTTAAAGCATTCCATTCAGGATGCCATTGAACAGCATATGCAAAATTTAATGCATCTTTTATTCTAATTGCTTCGGGGGTTCCATCTGTAGCATGACCTTCAATAATTATTCTTTCGCCAGCTCTTTTAATACCTTGACCATGAAGAGAATTTGTTACGATTTTTTTTGCACCAAAGATTTTTTCAAAATGCCCACCCTTTAATAAGCTCACTTCATGACGCATCGCAAATTTTTCTTCTATTGTTCCGTCTGGAGGCATACGATGATTCATTCTACCGGGCAAATTATTAATCTCTGGATAAAGTGAGCCTCCAAATGCAACATTGAATTCTTGAAATCCCCTACAAATGCCCAAAATTGGTATTTCTTTTTCAACGCATGCACGCACTAAAGGCAGAGAAACAGCGTCTCGGTTAAGATCAAATTGGCCATGTTCTAGTGTCTCTTCTTCTCCGTATTCTTCAGGATGAATATTCGGCCTAGCTCCTGTCAAAAGAATTCCATCAAAATTTTCACAAATTTCATTTGTATCACACAGTTCAGGGATACCTGGAAAAATTACAGGGAAAACTTTAGACACATCATAAAGAGCTTCTAGGTTTGAAGTTCCAGCTAATTGTACAGGATAGGAGTCATCCACGAGATAAGAGTTCGAAATAACCCCAACAATTGGGCGTTTCATAAGCAATCCTGTTAAATATAAATATCGTTTAGTAATACTTATTACTTATATTTAAAGAATTACAGTATAAAAATGCTCAAGATAATCTTTATCGTCTTGAGCATAAAAGTTAGGTTCATAAGACTTATGCTGAAACATTAAACCCAGATAATTTAATACCAGCTACTGCCGCTATTGTATCATTTTCAGATGTATCACCTGTGACTCCAACAGCACCAATAATACTATCATTGTCATCCTTAACCAAAACTCCACCACTAACTGGTGTAAATCTGCCGTTAAAAGATACGCTCAAAGCATTTACAAAATACGCTTGTTGCTCTGCTCTTTCCATTATAGCTGACGAAGGAATTCCCATCATAATAGCAGCATGCGCTTTGCCATCAGCAAGCTTAAAACGTCCTGGAGATGCCCCATCTGATCGCTCAAATGCTTTTATATTTCCACCTGTATCCAATACAACAACTGATAAAGGTTGCATTTTTTCCTTTATTCCTTCTTGAAGAATATTATCAATAATTTCTTTAGCTTTAGCTAATGATATAGACGTCATTTTATTTAACCTTTAAGTTCTAATCTTCGCGCATGTAAAACAGGTTCAGTGTATCCAGATGGTTGAATTGCACCCTTAAATACAAGATCACATGCTGCTTGGAATGCTATAGAGGTAAAATTTGGGGACATTGGGTTATATTTTGGATCATTTGCATTCTGAGAATCCACAACACCTGCCATTCTTTGCAAAATTTGCATTACCTCTTCTGGTGTAACGACACCATGATGGAGCCAATTAGCTATATGTTGTGCTGAAATGCGGCACGTTGCACGATCTTCCATTAGACCTACATTATTTATATCTGGAACTTTAGAACATCCAATACCTTGATCAATCCATCGAACAACATATCCTAAAATACCTTGTGCATTATTTTCTATTTCACGTGTTATTTCATCATTTGACCAATTTTGCCCCTGAGAGATAGGAAATTGTAAAATAGTATCAACAGAAGCTCGTTTGCCACCTTTTTGTATTTCATTCTGGCGCTCAAAAACATCAACTTTATGATAATGCATTGCGTGTAAAGTTGCAGCAGTTGGTGAAGGCACCCAAGCACAATTTGCACCAGATTCTGGATGTGCCACTTTTTGCTCCATCATATCTGACATATTATCAGGAACCGCCCACATTCCCTTTCCAATTTGTGCTTTTCCTTGCAAACCACATGCTAAACCAACATCAACATTTTGATCTTCGTAAGCTGCAATCCAAGGTTGCTTTTTAATCTCATCTTTTCGCAAAAATGGACCCGCTTCCATCGAAGTATGAATTTCATCTCCAGTGCGATCAAGAAATCCTGTGTTTATAAATGCAACACGATTTTTTGCTGCACGAATACATTCTTTTAAATTTACTGTAGTACGTCTTTCTTCATCCATAATACCAATTTTGACGGTGTACTGTGGCAATCCTAAAGCTTTTTCAACTTCAGTAAAAATTTCATCTGTGAATGCAACTTCTTCTGGTCCATGCATTTTTGGTTTAACTATATAAACTGACCCAGTGATAGAATTTCCTGACTTTCGATCTAGATCATGCATTGCTATTGCAACCGTAAACATCGCATCCATGAAACCTTCACCAATTTCATTACCTTGTTTATCCAAAATAGCTGGGTTAGTCATTAGATGACCAACGTTGCGAACCAACATTAATGCTCTTCCTTTGAGCTGAAATTGTGATCCCTTTGGAGAAATATATTGACGATCTGGCAGGAGCCTACGTCTAAGAGTTTTTCCATTTTTTGAAAGATTACAGGTTAAATCTCGCTTCATCAATCCAAGCCAATTTGAGTAAGCTAGTATCTTGTCTTCTGCATCAACAGCTGCAACACTATCTTCGCAATCCATTATTGCTGATAACGCACTTTCTAAAATAACATCAGCAATACCCGCTTTGTCTGCTTTACCGATTGGAGTTTCTTTGTTGAAATACAGTTCAACATGTAAATTGTTGTTTTTTAGTAAAATACCCTCTGGCGCATTAGCTTTTTCTCGATAACCAACAAACTGTTCTGGCTTTTGCAATTTTTTCCCATCAATTAAAAGTTCGCCATTTAGGACTATATAATTAGTTGCATCTGCATGTGAAAAGCCAATAATAGGGAAAGTTTCATCCAAAAAATTCTTAGAATAAGCAATAACTTCTGCACCACGTGCAGGGTCATAATTTTTTGACTGTGAGGTGCTTCCCAATACATCAGTTCCATAAACACAGTCATATAATGACCCAAAGCGAGCATTTGCCGCATTTAGTGCAAATCGCGCGTTAGTAATCGGTACAACTAACTGTGGACCAGCGATATGTGCAATTTCATTGTCGACATTAGATGTTTCTATTTCAAAATCAGGACCTTCATCTACTAGATAATCTATAGATTTTAAAAAACTTTTATAAATATTTGAGTCGAATTTTTTACCACGCTGTTCAATATGCCAACTATCAATTTTTTGTTTTATATCTTTTCGTTTTTGCAATAACTCTAAGTTTTTTGGACCTAATTTATTTACAAGATCAGACAAACCTTTCCAAAAATCATCAGACGAGATATCAATTCCAGGCAATGCTTTCGCCTCGACAAATTCAATTAATTTATCATCTACTTTTAATCCAAATTTTTCAGTTCGCATAATGTTAATCTCCAATTTAACAGGCCTTCAATAACCAGATTGTTGATGAAAAGTAAAAATTATTATTAAAAACTTATATCATATCAAAACATAGCTATTGGTCAGTTAATATTACCAATTATAAAAGGCAAGCAAATTCTATTCCTTGGTTCCAAACCTTTAAGTATGCAATGGTATACAAAATTTTCCCTTGCAGTCTAGTGATAATTCCACACAGGTTAACACATTCATTCCGGAGATAACAAAATGAACTCAAATAAAGCAACACAAATATTATTATCTGATTATGAAGAACCTGCTTTTTGGGTTGAAAGTGTTGATCTATTTTTCAGATTAAACCCAACAAATACGCGGGTTAAATCTAAGATCAAGTTTGTAATTAACCCCAAAAGGGTTGATGGTCCCCATGCACTTGAACTTGACGGCCGGATGCTTAAATTAATTTCTGCGGGTATAAATGATGAAAAATTAAACTTGGGTCAGATAGATATAAATTCTGAAGGTTTGGTTGTTCCACATGATATTATTCCTCAAGAAAGTTTTACATGGGCTTGCGAAGTTGAAATAAACCCTGAAGCGAATACAGCTTTGGAAGGGTTATATATTTCCAATGGAATGTACTGTACTCAATGTGAGGCAGAAGGCTTTCGAAAAATCACATATTACCCTGACAGGCCAGATGTTATGGCTTTATTTAACGTAACCATTGAAAGTGAACACCCTACCCTTCTTTCAAATGGGAACAAAATAAGCCATGGAAAATGGCAAGACCCATGGGTTAAGCCTGCTTATTTATTTGCTCTGGTTGCAGGAGATTTAGTATCATTCGATGATACATTCACAACTATGAATGGCCGTAAAGTTGATTTGCAAATTTTCGTTAGGAATGGTGATCAAAGTAAATGTGAATATGCGATGGACGCATTAAAGAGGTCAATGAAATGGGATGAGGAAATTTACAAAAGGGAATATGATTTAGATCTATTTATGATTGTAGCTGTCGATGATTTTAATATGGGCGCAATGGAAAACAAAGGATTAAATATTTTTAATTCTAAATATGTTCTGGCCAGCCAAGAAACGGCGACTGATAGAGATTTTGAGCTCATTGAAGGTATTATTGCTCACGAATATTTTCATAATTGGACTGGAAACCGAATAACTTGCAAAAACTGGTTTCAATTGTGCCTAAAGGAAGGCTTGACAGTATTCCGCGATCAGCAATTTAGTGGTGACCAACGCTCCCATTCAGTCAAAAGAATTGAAGATGTTATACAGCTACGCGCCAGACAATTTAGAGAAGATGCAGGACCTTTAGCTCACCCGTGCAGGCCAGAAAAGTATTTTGAAATAAATAACTTTTACACATCAACAGTATATGAAAAAGGTTCAGAAATAATTGGAATGCTAAAACTATTAGTTGGAGATAAATCTTACTACCAAGCATTAGAGCTTTATTTTAACAGACACGATGGTGAAGCTTGCACTATTGAAGATTGGATAAAAGTATTTGAAGACACTTGTAAAATTGATCTTAATCAATTCAAATTATGGTATACACAAAGTGGAACACCAAAGGTTTCTGTAAAAGAAAGCTACAATAATGGCACACTTGAATTAACTTTTACGCAAGATTTAAACCCTTCTAAAAACCGTAAAGATAAATTGCCACAAGTAATACCAATTAGAGCCGGATTTATAGGTTCAAACGGAAAAGAAATATTACCTGAAGTTGTTTTAAATTTACACAAAAAAACCCAAACATTTCATTTTAAAGCAAACCATAAACCAGTTGTTTCAATCTTGAGAGGATTTTCAGCTCCCATAATCTTAGATCGAGAAATTGATATCAAAAGTCAAATATTTTTATTTAAAAATGATACAGATACATTTAACAAGTGGGAAGCTGGGCGTAATATTTCAATCGATTTATTAATATCAGATATTAACGGGCATTCTTTTAACTCTGCACCTTATTTAGAAATTCTCTCAAACTTGATAGATGATGAAAGTTTAGACCCAGCATATCGTTCTCTTTTATTAACTTTACCATCTCAAGAAACAATTGCTCAAACAATATTTGATAATGGAGGTATTCCTGATCCTGATAAAATCCTTCTTGCATTAGAAAAACTCGAGTTAAGTATAGCTAAAAAATTAATTAATCAATTAACAAATTTATACAGAAATTTATCAATTCAATCTGCTCATACTACCGATGCCAAAGCTGCTGGACAAAGATCATTACGCAACACAGCTTTAGGATATATAACAAAAGTAGATGATGGGAACACAGCGTTTCAACAATTCAAAACTGCAAACAACATGACTGAGCAACTTGCATCACTTGGATTTACAATCAAATCAAACAAAAAAAATAGCTGCATAGAAGATTTTTATACTCAATGGAATTCAGATGCACTTGTTTTGGATAAATGGTTTGCAATTCAAATTTTATATTCACGGCAATCAGATGTACTCAAAATTGCGAAAGCATTATCATCTCATGTTGACTTTAATTGGAAAAATCCAAACCGTTTCCGTAGTCTTATTGGGTCCTTTGCGATGTCCCCCTCTGCTTTTCACCTAAAAGATGGCTCAGGTTATGAGTTTGTATCAGATTGGCTAATCAAATTAGATCAGATAAATCCTCAAACAGCTGCACGAATGTGCGGAGTATTTGAGACTTGGAAGCGCTATGATAAAAGTCGTCAAACATTGATGACTACTCAATTACGCAAAATTCAAGCTTTTGATAATTTATCCAAAGATTCATTAGAAATTGTAAATAAAATACTAGAATAATTGAAAATTAAAATATCTCTGATTTGATATATAGCAATTAATAAATTGAGAATTTCATAAACTTTTCACACTTGCTCATCTGCTCGTGTCGCCTTAAAACACATCGCAGTTATTTCGGGAAAATAAACCATGCTAGATCTTATTTATGAAGAACCAAAACCAAAAATATATTCAGGCGCCAAAGGTGATTGGGAATTAGTAATAGGTATGGAAGTTCATGCTCAAGTAGCTTCAAAATCAAAATTATTTTCTGGTGCGTCAACTAAGTTTGGCAGTGAACCAAATTCAAACGTATCAATGGTTGATGCCGCAATGCCTGGTATGCTTCCAGTAATAAACGAATTTTGTGTAGAGCAAGCAGTCAGGACTGGTTTAGGATTAAAAGCAAAAATTAATTTGTATTCTGCATTTGATAGAAAAAATTATTTTTATCCTGATTTACCACAAGGATACCAAATTAGTCAGTTATATCATCCTATTGTTGGTGAAGGCGAAATATTAGTTAACTTAGATACTGGGATAGCAAGAAATGTTCGAGTAGAACGCATTCACTTAGAGCAAGATGCCGGTAAATCTGTCCATGATATGGATCCAAATATGTCATTTGTAGACTTAAACAGGACTGGTGTTGCCTTAATGGAAATAGTTTCAATGCCCGACATTAGGAGTCCTGAAGAAGCAGCAGCTTACGTAACAAAATTAAGACAAATATTACGATATTTAGGCACATGTGACGGCAACATGCAAAATGGCAATATGCGTGCAGATGTAAATGTTTCCGTTTGTCCTGCGGGCCAGTATGAAAAATTTCGTGCATCTGGTGATTTTAGTCATCTTGGAACACGTTGTGAACTAAAGAATATGAACTCAATGCGTTTTATACAATTAGCTATAGATTATGAGGCGCGTAGACAAATTTCTATATTAGAAGACGGAGGCACGATAGATCAAGAAACACGCCTCTATGATGCAGAAAAAAATGAAACTAGATCAATGCGGTCCAAAGAAGAAGCGCATGATTATAGATATTTCCCAGATCCTGATCTTTTGCCACTCGAAATAGAACAAAAATGGGTTGACGAAATTTATAATAATCTTCCTGAACTCCCAGATGAAAAGAAAATCCGGTTCATTAAAGAATTTAATGTTACAGAATATGATGCAAGTGTACTTACAGCAGATCTTGCAGATGCAGAATATTTTGAAAAAATTGCAAAGGACCGCGATGGGAAACAAGCTGCAAACTGGGTAATCAACGAATTATTTGGCCGTTTGAACAAAGCTGATTTATCTATAAAAGATAGTCCAATCTCTACTAATCAATTAGGTAATATCCTAGACTTAATAAGCAAGGGTGATATCTCTGGCAAGATAGCAAAAGACCTCTTTGAGATTGTATGGAATGAGGGTGGAAATCCTTCTGAAATAGTAAATGATCGGGGTATGAAGCAGGTTACTGATACTAACCAAATAGAAACTGCCGTGGACAAAATAATGAATGAAAACCCTGATCAAGTGGCAAAAGCAAAAGAAAATCCAAAACTTGCTGGATGGTTCGTCGGGCAAGTAATGAAAGCTACGGGCGGAAAAGCAAATCCGAAAGCTGTAAATGAAATCATTGCACAAAAGCTGAAAAATTAAGAAAGTTTGAATGAAATTTCGAACAGTCGATTAGTTGAAGATAAAATCATATTAATATATACTTCTATAAAGAATTATTAAATTGATCTGATATAATAAAATGTTTGGAGTAAAAATGCCGTTTTTTGAGTATAAGGTAATACCTGCTCCTACTATTGGAAAAAAAGCAAAAGGAATAAAAGGAGCTAATGGTCGTTTTGCGAATGCAATAGCTGAAGAAATAAACCAAATGGCAAATGATGGATGGGAGTATATGCACGCTGAGAGCCTTCCATCTATTGAGCGACAAGGACTTACAAGAAAAAAACGTGAGGTATATCAAAGCGTATTAATTTTTAAACGCGAAACAGCCCCTGAGGTAAATACTGAAATTGTTCAAAAAACTCAGAGTCTTAATCCATTTAAAAGTTTTTCAAGTAAAAAAGAACCATCACTTTCTTCAAATGATGAACTAAACATAATTGAGGAAACTAATAATGATGAATTTGATACTCAATCTAACGAAAAATTTTAAGCTTCACCAACATCCAATGACAATGCGTGTAAACCATCTTTAAATTCTGCTTTCAATTTTGACATAACAGCTCTGTGTGCAGATACTTGTGACATGCCTGAGAATACACTTGAACGAATTTTTACATTAAAATGGGTTTCTCCACCTTCTTTAAAGCCACTATGACCTCTGTGAGACTCACTATCATCTACAACAATGAGCTCGCTTGGTGCAAATGCGGCTGTTAATGCTGCAATTATTCTTGATTCCATATCATTTCTTTCTAATTAACTCTTGGCATCAGCCAAGAATATAGTAATATTTCTTTCCTGACTCGGGCAAGTGAATAAAGGATCTAAAATGGCAGAACGGCCTCCTATCAATTTTGATTTTGACATATCTGTATCAGCAGATAAAAAAAAGCGTGCACGAACAAGACGAGGGATGTCAGGCGCATCAGAAACTTCAAAGATGACTTGTCAACATCCAGACTGCCAAGAACCTGGAAAATACCGTGCACCCCTGAATCCAGATAACTTAGATGAATTTAGATGGTTTTGTTTAGCACACATTCGACAATTTAATCAAAAATGGAATTTTTTTGAAACGCATTCTGAAGAAGAGTTACAAGAGCAGTTTGCAGCAGATCGTGTATGGGAGCGAAAAACTGAACCTCTTGGAAAACAGACTGCTGAACAACGCGCCTGGGCTAGGCTAGGAATTGAAGATCCACATCAGGTATTAGGGCAAAATGCTACAAAAAATCCAGGCAAAGGTGACGCTTTAGGTGGATCTAAACGCCTGCCTTCAGACGAGCGAAAGGCAATCGATACTCTTGAAGCTAAAGATAATTGGACAAAGACCGAGTTACGCAAAAAATACAAATCATTAATTAAAGAGCTTCATCCAGACTTGAACGGTGGTGACAGATCACAGGAAGAATTCCTTCAAAAGGTTGTTTGGGCCTGGGACCAAGTAAAAAATAGCTCAAACTTCAAAGATTAAGTGTTAAACCGACAAAAGTGTCGCTTATACACTTTCCAATAGAATAATTAGTTCTACTTATATAAAAAAAATTCTGATCAAATTTCAGACATTATCAAAGGATTATTAACATGGCAGATGGCAATCTAGATATTGGGCAGCCTACAGTTAAGCATAAAGTAAGAGACCTTTTTGGAATCGATACTGATATGGAAATTATGGGATTTCCAAATAGCTCGGATAGAGTTCCAGAGATTGATAGCACTTACAAATTTGACCATGATACTACCTTAGCAATTTTAGCTGGTTATACATATAACCGAAGAGTAATGATTCAAGGTTATCATGGCACTGGAAAATCTACCCACATAGAACAAGTGGGCGCCAAACTAAATTGGCCTACAGTTCGAGTTAATTTAGATAGTCACATTTCCAGAATAGACTTAATAGGAAAAGATGCGATTAAACTTGTTGATGGCAAACAAGTTACCGAATTTCAAGAAGGTATATTACCCTGGGCCTTAAGAAATCCTGTTGCTATTGTTTTTGACGAATATGATGCTGGAAGAGCAGATGTTATGTTTGTTATACAACGTGTGCTTGAAGTAGATGGAAAACTTACTTTGCTTGATCAAAATAAGGTAATTGCCCCACATCCTTCTTTTCGACTATTTGCAACTGCAAATACTGTTGGACTTGGTGATACAACTGGTCTCTATCATGGCACACAACAAATCAACCAAGGCCAAATGGACCGATGGTCAATTGTAAGCACATTAAATTATTTACCGCACGAAGATGAAACAGCAATTGTTACAGCAAAAAATCCTGGTACTGATCCAGAAGTCATTGGCAAGATGGTGACCGTAGCAGAATTAACTCGTAATGCTTTCATGAATGGTGATATTTCAACTGTTATGTCACCAAGAACTGTCATTGCATGGGCGCAAAACACCAATATATTTAAAGATGTAGGTTTTGCGTTTAGGCTCACATTCCTTAATAAATGTGATGAGTTAGAAAGAGAAACAGTAGCAGAATTTTATCAACGTTTATTTGATGAAGAATTACCCGAAAGTGCTGCATCTGTTAGCTTAGGCTAATGAGTAAATCAAATAATAACCCTGCGGATCCGTTTAAGAAAGCTCTTGCAGAAGCTACAAGAGCAATGGCTGCTGATAGCGAGCTAGCAGTAGCTTATTCTATTGATCCTCCAGGGCTGTCTAATGATACAGCGCGCCTACCTCAAGTAAGTCGCCGTATGACACGCCAAGAAGTATTATTAGCACGCGGCACGGCGGACGCATATGCATTGCGAACTCGTTTCCATAATGAAACAATTCATAATCGCTATATGCCTAAAGGCAATGAAGCAAAAGAAATATATGAAGTTATGGCTACAGCTAGATGTGAAGCTGTAGGAGCCCGAGCAATGCCTGGAACAGCGGGAAATATTGAAGCAAAGTTAGAGGCAGAAGCTTTAGCGCTTGGATATGATAAAGCAACATCATTTAAGGATGTACCAATGCCAACAGCTTTATCATACTATTTGAGGCATATAACGACTGGCAGAGAAATGCCCAGCACTGTTAAGAATGCTTTAGAGCAATGGAAAACTACTATCGAAGAGCGATCTGGAGCAACATTTGAAAAAATTGGAGACAAAATATTAGATCAAGTAGAATTTGCTCGTTTTGCCCGTCAACTTATTGATGACCTTGGATATGGTGATCAACTTGGAGATGACCCAGACCAACCGGACGCAGAAGAAGACCAAGGTGATGCTGAAAATGAACCAGAGGAGTCATCTGAACCAGACAATGATAGTGGGGATACCTCAGAAGAACCAGAAGATACCCAAGAAGATAATGAAGACACACAGCAATCTAGTGAGCAACAGCAATCTGAATTATCAATGGATGAAAATGACGAAAATGCTGAGTCTCAAGAAGCTGAGTCTCCAGACAATGAACCGCCACTTCAACCACATACACCACCAGCATCTGCTGCTGATCCTAATTACAAAGTATTTACGAATAAATTTGATGAAGAAGTTTTAGCCGAAGACCTAGCATCAACAAATGAATTAGAACGATTAAGAGCATATTTAGATCAACAACTTGAACCATTAAAAGGCGCAGTTTCTCGTCTGGCGAACAAACTCCAAAGGAGATTACAGGCGCAACAAAATAGGTCTTGGTCATTCGATATGGAAGAAGGGTTATTGGATGCAGGCAGATTAGCACGCATTATATCAAATCCTACAACTCCATTATCATTCAAAGTAGAAAAAGATACTGATTTTAGAGATACAGTTGTTACTATATTACTAGACAATTCTGGTTCTATGCGGGGTAGACCTATATCTATTGCTGCTATTTGCGCGGATGTTCTTGCTAGGACTCTAGAGAGATGCCAGGTAAAATGCGAAATTTTAGGTTTTACTACACGTACATGGAAAGGGGGGCAAAGTCGTGAAGAATGGTTGCAAAATGGACGCCCTGAAAGTCCAGGCCGATTGAATGATCTAAGGCATATCATTTATAAAGACGCAGATGCACCTTGGCGAAGATCAAGACCTAATCTAGGCTTGATGATGAAAGAAGGACTTTTAAAAGAAAATATTGACGGCGAAGCTCTAGAATGGGCTCACAAAAGAATGACCGTGCGTCCAGAAGCAAGAAGAATTTTAATGGTTATATCTGATGGCGCACCAGTTGATGATAGCACACTATCTGTAAATTCTGCAGCCTATCTCGAAAAACATTTAAGAGATGTGATTGCAATGATTGAAAAACGCCGTGCGGTAGAACTTACAGCTATAGGCATTGGCCATGATGTAACACGATATTATGAACGAGCTGTGACAATTACAGATGCTGAACAATTGGCCGGGGCAATAACTGAACAATTAGCTGGTTTGTTTGACAACGATCCGCGATTGGTTAAACGGCAAGGGAAATGATGTTTCAAACATTTGATGAAAAAACTATTCCAGAAACAGCAAAAGACCGTATAAATTCACTTCGGGAAAAAATGTGCATACAGAATATTGATGCATTTTTAATTACACGCAACGACGCTCATATGGGAGAATATGTTTCTGAAAGGGATAAACGCTTAGAATGGCTAACAAGTTTCACAGGAAGTGCTGGATACTGTATTGTATTTAAAGACCAAGCTTTCTTATTTGTTGACGGCCGCTATACACTGCAGGCAGAAAATCAATGTGATAAAAATATTTTCAAAATTCTTAATATTCCTAAAGATACACTTATTGATTGTATAAATAAAAAATTTCAAAAATCTGCTTTTTTAGCTTATGACCCTTGGCTCCACACAATTGAACAGATTGAAGAAATACAGTCTAAAAAGAACGAAAGTATAGAACTTATTGAAGTAGATAATCTTATTGATAAAATATGGATTAATCAGCCAGTTTCTTCAAAAGATTTAATGGTTCCACATATCTTGAAATATACTGGCCAAAAACATGAAGAAAAACTAAGAGTTATTGGCAATATATTATCTCATGCTGGTCATTCTGATGTAATACTGACACAACCTGATAGTATAGCATGGGCATTAAATACTCGTGGAACAGACCTTATACAAACCCCTGTTGCTTTATGTTTTGCAACTATTAATAGCAAAGGGATTGCAAACCTTTTTATTGATCAGAAAAAAGTAGATAAAAAATTAAAAGATCACTTAGGGTCAAATGTTAAATTACATGACATAAAATATTTCAGTTCATTTTTAGAGACACTTACTGGCTTAGTCCGAATAGATAAACAGAGAGCTCCAATTGCAATTAAAAGGATCTTAGAAAAAGCTAAGGTTGCTTTTTCTTATGATATTGATCCAGTTCTGAATCTAAGGGCTTGTAAGAACCAAATTGAATTAGAAGGAAGTATTCAAGCCCATATTAGAGATGGCGCAGCAGTTGTAGAATTTTTATCTGAAATTCAATATACAAGTGCAGATTTCTCAAAAGATGAAATAGAACTAGTTAAACATTTAGAATCAAAGCGTTATGCAACTGGAAAATTAAAAAATATTTCATTTGATACAATATGTGGTTCAGGACCAAATGCAGCAATAATACATTACCGCGTAAATAATAAATCAAACCGAAAAATCTCTTTTGGAGATATTGTATTAATTGATAGTGGTGGACAATATCTAGATGGAACAACAGATATTACTCGAACTATTGCAATTGGACCAGTCTCAGAGGAAGTAATGCAAGCTAACACTTTAGTACTAAAAGGTATGATTGCAATTTCATCTCTTAAATTTCCCAAAGGGTTATCAGGTCGAGATATTGATGCAATTGCTCGTCAATATTTGTGGTCAGAAGGCTTAGATTTTGATCATGGAACTGGACATGGCGTTGGTTCATTTTTATCAGTTCACGAAGGTCCTCAAGCATTATCTAGACAAAATAATGTTCCACTTGAACCAGGGATGATCATATCAAATGAGCCCGGTTATTATAAAAAGAACTCATATGGCATTCGCATAGAAAATCTAATATACGTCCGTGAAATCTCTAAAGAACGAAGCCGTGACGGAAGAAACATGATGGAGTTTGAAACCCTCACTATGGCTCCGATCGATAAAAATATAATAGAATGTAGTCTTTTATCAGAACTAGAAAAAAAATGGATAAACAATTATCATTCGATTGTATATAAAAAGCTTAATCCTATTTTGACAAAATCTGCACAAAAATGGTTAAAAACAGCGTGTGAGCCAATATAATTTTATGAATGCTCTTCTTTAGATGTATCGAACAGAGCTTTGTTGAAAGTTTTTAATGCGTCTATATAAAATAATACTCCAACTAAATTACTTGAATGCTTTTCATTCCCTATGCTTACAACAGGCAAATAATCATACACACCATTCTGAAACATAGGCATGGCTGTTTCTAAATTCGCACCTATATCTAGATATTGTCCTTGTTCGATTATTTGCCATAAATATTTTTCATCTAGATCAGTCGTTTTCTCAAGATTTTGCATAATATTTACTACTTTATGCTTTGCTAACAAATAATTATGAGGGCCTTCAGATAGATGTACTCCGCTTTGTTCTAATTGTGTTAAGAAAAATGATCGATGAACCATCTTGCTTGTAAAAGCAGTTGCTATCGATACAGCCACCATCACAGCAAGCCCTGCTTGCCAATCACCTGTCAACTCTATCACTATCAAGATAGTTGAAATTGGAGCCCCTAATATGGCAGCAGCTACTGCACCCATTCCTGATATAGCATAGAGTGTTTCATCACCATCAACTGATGGAAAAATGGAAACAGCAATCCATCCAAAAGCAAGACCTGTTAAAGCACCCAACATTAATGATGGTGAAAAAACCCCCCCTCCCATTCGGCCAGCTAATGTAATTACAACTGCTATTCCTTTTACTAATGCGAAAATAATAGCTGTCCAGAAAAATAATCCCCCATTTAAAGCAGTTGACATTGTTTCATATCCAACACCTACAATATGAGGAAATTTTATTGCAATTAATCCCAAAAAAGCACCAGCAATGCCAGGTCTGACCCAATTTGGAACATGTAGTATTTTTTGGAATTTATCGCCTATAGTCTCTGCCCAAAATACAGATTTTATGAAGCTCACGGCAACAAATGCACACACTATTCCTAAAAGTATATGTGCAGGTAATTCAATATAAAAATCTTGCGTATGAACCGGTAAACTGAATTCTGTTACATTTCCAAAATACAACCGACTAACTACTGTTCCTGCAACAGATGCAATTAAAATGGGAGCTAACGCTTGAACTGCGTAATGTCGTAATACAACTTCAAGCGCGAACAATGCACCAGCTAAAGGTGCATTGAATGATGCTGAGACTGCTGCAGCTACAGCACAACCCATTAAATTTCGCCCCGTAATTCCATCAGCTTTTATCCAACGAGATATCTTCGAGGATATTAAGGATCCCAGTAAAACAACTGGCCCCTCACGCCCCGTTGAACCACCTGTTGAAAGAGTAATCATAGATGCAAAAATTGATGCTAATCCTGCTTTTCCCTCAACTCTTCCATCATATAATGCAGCCCCTTCAATAACTTGACTAACAGATCTTGCACGTCCGTCTTTTGTAAAAAAGTTCAAAATTAAGCCAACAATTAACCCACCAATAATGGGGATAAATAGAACTATATGCCAAGGTAATTTTGAAACAGTTTCTGTAAAAGATGCCCCATTCTCACCATAAGAAAATAATTCTAGATATTTAATTGCAAGTCGAAAACCAATTGTAGCAAATCCAGATGCTATTCCAATCATTAAAGCGAGAATCCAAAATTGCATCTGGCTCAAGCCATGATTACGGATAATGCTTAAATATTTTGATATTGTTTGCATCAAATTATCAAACTTTTTGTTATCGAAAATACCCAACAAACTGACCCTTTAATTATTCAAATCTCTAAGCTAACATCTATTTAGTTTGGAGATTTCTATGACCAATATTGCAGCAGCCATATCAGAAGTTAAAGCACTTCTTGGCCAAAGATTAAATACGTCAAAATCCGTATGTGATTTGCATGGCCAAAATGAAACTTATTTTCCTAAAATGGTACCAAATGCTGTCGCATTTCCACATAATAGTTTGGAGGTTTCAGACATAGTAAAGATATGTGCTAAGTATCATTGCCCAATTACTCCCTGGGGGGTTGGAACTTCATTGGAAGGCCATGCACTACCATTACATGGCGGAATTACTTTAAATATGTCAGAGATGAATCGCATATTAGAAGTAAACTCCCAAGATATGTTTGCTGTAGTACAACCGGGAGTAACTCGAGAAGCTTTAAATAAAGAACTACGGACTACAGGATTATTTTTTTCAGTTGATCCAGGAGCAAATGCAACATTAGGTGGTATGGCTGCAACAAGAGCATCAGGGACAACCGCTGTATTATATGGCACGATGCGAGAGAATGTCCTCCAAATGGAAGTTGTCTTAGCTGATGGCAGAATAATCAAAACTGGTACAAGAGCTAAAAAATCATCCGCGGGATACGATATCAACAAATTATTTGTAGGTAGCGAAGGCACACTAGGCATAATTACTGAACTGACAGTGGCCTTAAAAGGCCAACCAGAAGCAATTTCTGCTGCAGTTTGTGACTTTCCAACTATAGATGATGCTGTAGACGTTGTTATCTCTGCAATACAAATGGGTATTCCTATGGCAAGAATTGAATTAATTGATGAAATATCAATTCGTGCAATTAACCAATATTCAAAATTAGATTACCCAGAAAAGCCTCATTTATTTATGGAGTTTCATGGATCAAAAAATAGTGTCTCCCATCAAACAGAATCTATATTAAATATAGCAAAAGACTTCAAAGTTGGTGATTTTAAATGGTCAACAAAAACTGAAGAATTAAGTAAGCTATGGTCAGCAAGACATCAGGCCTATTATGCAACTAAAGCGTTATTTCCAAATCAAATTGGGATGTCCACAGATATCTGTGTTCCAATATCCAAACTTGCTAAAGCAATAAAAGATACTCAAAACGATTTAAAAAAATTTAATGTTACTGGCTCAATTATTGGTCATGTAGGAGATGGAAATTATCATACATTGCTATTTAGCGATCCTAAAAACCCAGAAGACTTAAAATTAAATAAGTATCTTGCAAACAGAATGGCTGAAAGGGCGTTAGATGTTGGAGGTACTGTAACTGGAGAACACGGCATAGGCATAGGGAAATTAGATCTTATGGAACAAGAACACGGTGAAGCATTATCAGTTATGAAAGATTTAAAAAAACTCTTTGATCCAAAAAATATCATGAACCCTGGAAAAATGATAAGATTAGATACAAATAAAATTGATAATTAAATAAATTAAAAAACCTACAATAGAGCCTGCGCGGCCGCTCGCGCTTCTGGTGTAATTTGATCTCCAGAAAGCATTCGCGCTATTTCAGTCAAACGTGTTTCTGCATCTAATTCAATTACATTACTTGTGGTAACATCATCTGTTACACTTTTTTCAATTTGCCAATGATGATCACCTTTTGCTGCAACTTGGGGACTATGAGTAACAACCAATACTTGGCTAGATTTTGATAAATCCGCTAATCTTTGTCCAACTGCGTTGGCAGTAGCTCCTCCTACACCTCGATCAATTTCATCAAAAATCATTGTTAAATTTTGATTTGTTTTTGTTAAACAAACCTTTAGGGCGAGTAAGAATCGCGACAATTCACCTCCAGAAGCAATTTTGTTTATTGGCCCTGCTGGTGCTCCTGGATTGGTTGAAACAATAAACGTAACCTCATCAAAACCATCCTCAGTTGGTTTTTTCGTATTAATACTTACAATAAATTTTGAATTTTCTAATTTCAAAGGCGCCATTTCAGTAGCCATTGCCATTTCTAAATCGATTGCTGTTTTTTTTCTTATTTTTGATAAATCATCAGCATATTTATCAAAATCAATTTTTGATTGTGATAGTTTTTCTTCTAATTTTTTAATTTTTTCAGCACTTATTTTTGAATGCTCAAGTTTTTGAATTAGTTTCTGAGAGAAAGCATTTAAATTATTAGGCAACACATCATGTTTTCGTGCCAAAGCACGTATCGCGAACAATCTTTCTTCAATTTTCTCTAAATCTAATGGATTAAAGTTCGTCGAAGACAAGTATTCGTCTATATCTTGTTGAGCGATAGCTAATTTTGATATTGCAGAAGACAACATAGATATAGCGTTATCTAAAGATGAATCTGCAACATTAGATACACCTTCAAGCCATCGAATAGCATCACTCATTAAACTCTCAGCTCCATTTATGCTTATGAGTTCAGATGCTTTTTCAATATCCCCACGAATTTTTTGAGAAGTTTGCATTGATCTTCTTTTAATATCTAAAAACTCATCTTCATCATTTTCAGGTGATAATTCTTGCAACTCGGCAATCGAATGCTTTAAATATTCATTGTCTTTTGTCGCTTCTGAAAAAGATAATTTAGCCTGATGTAACTCTAACTCTGTCTTTTTATAATTTCTCCATAAAGATCTAAGTTTTGAGGTATTAATGTCTCCAAAGTTATCCAATAAATTTATATGGGTTTTTGCATTGAGCAATCCGCGATCATCAAATTGACCATGTAACTCTACTAGAATATCAGAAAGTTGTCTTAAAATCTCACCTGAGCATCTTTTATCATTAAGATAAGAAGTTTTTCTGCCATCTAAATTAACAGTTCTACGTAGGATCAGCTCATCTGTTTCGGGCATACCAGCTGATCTTAATATTTCTTTAACTGGCTGAGAGTTTGCAATATCAAAGTATGCTATAACTTCACCATTACTTGCACCGGTTCGTACCAAACTAGATCGACCACGCCAACCAAGTACAAATCCTAAGCTATCAAGCAATATAGATTTTCCAGCGCCAGTTTCACCTGTTAATATATTTAGCCCAGATTGGAAATTAAGTTCTAATTTGCTAATCAACAAGATGTCTGTGATGTAGAGACCACGTAACATTTATTCTATTACCGTTTTTTTGGTTTAATATTGCGCCACATTTTATTCAGCCAATTTGAAGAATCTTTATTTATGGCTTCAGTTGAAATTCCTCGGCCTGTTAACAAAACATGTGTATCTTTATACCAATCTGATGCTTGGAAATTATGTCCTAATATTGCTCCAGTTGTTTGCGCATTAGCATTTAAGCCTAGTGATAAATAAGATTCAACTAACCGATGTAACGCTTCAGGTGTATGACTAGTAGTTTCAAATTCTTCAACAACCACTCTAAACCTCGAAATTGCAGCTCCAAAATGACCACGTTTTAAATAATAGCGCCCAATTTCCATTTCTGCACCCGCAAGGTGATCTAAAGATAAATCAAATTTAAGAAGGGAGGGAGAAGTATATTCACTGTCAGGATATCGCTCAATAACGGTTCTAAAGGCTTGTAATGCTTTAAATGTAACAGATTGATCCCTACTTACATTGTCAATTTGATCATAATAGCTCAATGCAATCAAATATTGGGCATATGCAGCATTCGTATCCGCTGGATAAAAATCTAGATATCTTTCAGCATCAGCCCTACTTTCGTCATAAAAAGCTCCTTGATGGTTAGCTACAGCTGACATTAACAAAGATTTCTTTGCCCATTCAGAATAGGGATATAAACGCTCAACTTTTGCAAATAAACCAGCTGCCTCTGCGTTTAAGTTTTCTTTTAATTTTTGTTCAGCTTGCAGATAAATCTCTTGTGCAGTTAATTCTTTTGGGATTTTTTTCTCAGTTAGTTCATTGCAACCTGACAGAAAAAACAAAAGTGCACCCAAGATCCATAATATCTTGCCCCAATTCAAAATCATCAAGTTATTCCTATTTTATGATCTTATTAACAGTTTTATATAAGCTAGCATTTCTGATGAAAAGGAAAACTATTTAATAACATAGTTTAACATAAGAAAGATCAAGGGCTGTCAGTTAATTACTGAACAAAATCGTCCCAAGAGATATCTGCGCCAGGCAAATCGTGACTTACATGATTTGGGCATTGCACCATCTCCCAAGCATTTGTTTGAGTGAACAAAGTGTGTAGCAATAAATTTGTTGCACGGTGTCCAGCACGTTTACCTTTATATTCTCCCAAGATTGGTGCACCAGCTAAATATAAATCACCAAGCGCATCTAACATTTTATGACCGACGCATTCATCTGAACGCCGATAACCTTCAGGATTTAATACAACATCTTTATCTACAACAATAGCATTATCAAGACTTCCACCAAGCGCTAATCCCATGGATTGTAAATGGTCAACATCACTTCTTCTCACAAACGTCCTACAATTAGAAAGCTCTCGAACAAATGAACCATTAGCCATATTCAATTTCTTTTCTTGATGTCCAATAGCTTCATCTTCAAAATCTATTTCAAAATCCATTTTTAAAGTTTCACTTGGAGACAAACTGACTTCACAGTCATCAACTACTACTTTTACAGGTTGAAGAATTCGTATTACTCGAATTGGTGAATTCAGCTTTTGTATACCAGCTTTCAAAATAGCGCTCACAAAAGGTGCCGAAGAGCCATCCATTATTGGTATTTCTGGGCCATCTACATCAATAATTGCATTGTGAATACCAGTTCCAGCTAATGCAGCCATTAAATGTTCGATTGTTGAAACTTCTACATCGTCAGAATTACTTATTCGTGTGCAAAGCTGAGTATTACTAACTGCATCATATCTAGCTGGAATTAAGTTATCTCGGTCTGAGATATCTGTACGTCGGAACCATATCCCATATTCAGCTGATGCAGGAGAAATGACTAAATTAGATGAAACACCAGAGTGGAGTCCGGTACCAGACAACTTTATTGTTTTTTTAATTGTAGTTTGCATAGATAATCGGCCAATTAATATACATTCGTTTAATTTATTGATACATCTTTACAAGTGGTCACTCAATTCACGGTTTATGTCCAAAATTAAAGAAATTGTAATATTTGTAACATTTTAAAAGAAAAAGGCGCGGAAATCCGCACCTTTTAATATTATTTCTTTTAATTCGCTTGACGCCTCAAAAAGGCTGGAACCTCTACTTGTTCATCGTTAACGTCCATTTCTTCATATTCGGAATTATAACGAGGTTCTTCTAGTTCTCTAGCTTGGCTTCTAAATGCTGGTTCGACTATGGTTGAGCCTGTCATTCTTGAAATCAATCCACCAAACATACCTTTTCGCTCATTTGGCTTTTCATAACTAAAAGTTTCATCAAGATTAGATTGTGGAGTAATTCGCAATGGTTCTTGTCTTGGTTGTTTTTGAACTGCAGCATGTAATCGAGCCATAATTTCAGGACTAGGTTGACCAGACACGTCTGTAGCAAAGTCATCAAACTCAGGTTCAACATTATTAGTCACTGCAACTTCCTCAAGCATAGGTTGGTATGCAGGTTCAGGAAGTTCATCATTATCTTTTTGGACAGTTTCAACCACTTCTTTTGGAGCGATATCATTGTTATCAAATAAGGAAGGCTCTTCTAAAGCAAGATTTTTTTCAATCTCTACATTATCAATATTTGATGAAGTTTCTTCAATTGCAATTTCATCGTTTCGTAGAGGCAAAGGTGACTTTAAAGTTCTACGGGGTACAGGCGTTTCACCTATCTCTTTCTCTGCTGCATCAATTCCAGTCGCAACTACAGAAACTCGCATCGTACCATCAAGGGTGTCATCTAAAGCAGATCCAACGAGGATATTTGCATTAGGATCAACTTTATCACGAATTCTATTTGCCGCTTCATCAACTTCAAATAGCGTTAAATCTGTGCCACCTGTGATATTGATAAGTACACCGCGCGCACCATCAAGTGAAATTTCATCTAATAAAGGATTATTAATTGCTTGTTCTGCTGCTTGAATAGCTCGATCTTCACCTGAAGCTTCACCAGTTCCCATCATAGCTTTACCCATTTCGTCCATGACAACACGAATATCAGCAAAATCTAGATTTATTATTCCCGGGCGTACCATTAAATCAGTTACACCTTTGACACCTTGATATAAGACATCATCCGCTAGGCTGAATGCTTCAGTAAAAGTTGTTTTTTCATTTGCTATCCTAAACAGATTTTGATTAGGAATAATTATAAGAGTATCAACTACTGATTGTAATGTTTCAACGCCATCATCAGCCTGCCTAGCTCTTTTGAAGCCTTCAAATTGGAAAGGTTTTGTGACAACACCTACAGTTAAAATTCCAAGTTCCCGTGCAGCTTGGGCTATTATTGGTGCTGCTCCAGTTCCTGTTCCACCTCCCATGCCAGCAGTAATAAAGCACATATGGCTTCCTGCGAGATGGTCAACAATTGTTTCAATACTTTCTTCAGCAGCTAAAGCACCTACTGTTGGCTGGGCGCCAGCACCTAGTCCTTCAGTTGCTTTTTCTCCCAATTGAATTCGAGTTGAAGCTTTAGATAATTGCAAAGCCTGAGCATCAGTGTTTGCTACAATAAAATCAACACCATCAAGATTTTTCTCAATCATATTGTTTACTGCATTGCATCCCGCGCCGCCTACACCAAAAACGGTAATTTTTGGACGCAAATCCGCTACTTCAGGTATTTGGAGATTCAGAGTCATGGTCTGTCCGCCTGTCTATTAATTTTACTGCTCTATCACTTTTTGTGACTTATTATACTTTATTGTAGCAAACTGATTCGTTTACGTCACGAAAAATCGTACAATGAATTAAAAGTTATTTGAAAAAAGTAAGAAACTTACAACTGAATATTAAATAATCAAATTACCAGTTATTTTTAACCCATTGCATTGCCCTCTTCATGGGCATTGCGCCCATACGCTTTTCTGGCAAATCAAAATCCCAACACTCATCTTGGGGATGTGCGGCGTAAAGAGCCAATCCGACAGGAGCAGCATAATCTGGTCCAGTAGCTGCTTGGGGCAGACCATGAACCCTTAGTGGGCGGCCTAATCGTACTTGTTGACCAAGAATTCTACTGGCTAAACCTTCCATGCCTGGAATCTGGCTAGCTCCTCCTGTTAAAACAATACGTTGACTCGGCAATGTATCAAATCTTGCAGCTTGTAATTTATGATAAACTTCTTCTAATATTTCTTCGATACGAGGTCGAATTATACCGATTATTTCAGACCTCGTGAATTTTCTGCGATCATGGTCCCAATCTCCAGTTTGGCCATCAACATCAATCATTTCTCTATCATCCATTGATGTTGCTATAACTCCACCATGAATTGTCTTTATTCGCTCAGCAGTATTACTTGGAATTTGCAGTCCAGATGATAAATCAGAAGTAACATGATCTCCCCCTATTCGAACTGAGTCTGCAAAAATCATTTGCTTTTTCAAGAAAACTGAAACTGATGTGGACCCACCTCCAATATCAATACATGCAGCACCCAATTCTTGTTCATCTTCAACTAATGAAGAAATGGCAGATGCATATGCAGAAGAAACAACTCCTGCTAGCTCCAAATCACATCGCTTTATACAAGTTATTAAATTGCTTAATATACGTGAATCAATTGTTAAGAGATGTAAATCTACTGATAAAAGATGACCAATTTGGCCACGCGGATCAGAGAGTGATGGATTCTGATCCAACGCAAAATTCACGGGCATAGCATGAATTGTCTCACGATCTTCTCCAAAATCGGGCGTATCACAAGAAGCAAGAACTCTTCCAATATCTGCTTTAGTGACACTCCCTGACTCAACCTGAACGTCTCCAGTTAATCCATATGATTTCGGCTGAGCTCCTGAGAAGCAAGCCATTACATGATCCACTCTAATATTTGCCATTTTTTGCGCACCTTGAACTGCGGTCCTTATGGCTCGTTCAGTTTCTTCCATTTTTGTTATTTCACCCAGCTTTACACCGCGAGATCGAGTTTTTGCTACCCCAATCACTCTGAATGAGCCATGATTTGCAATAGCACCAATACCTTCACTTGCATTCGCTTGAACAGATGGGTCAAATTGCAAGATCATACAAACTATTTTAGACGTCCCTACGTCTAAAATAGCCACTACTCCTCTTTGTAAAGCTGCACGCCTTTTCTGACGCATTGTTCTTTGATTTTCATAAAGAGTGTTCATTTTATTTCTCTATTCCATTGATGCAGAAGTGCGAATAATTTCATTTGCAGCGTCAGAAAGACGCAAAACTGGCCTTGATGTGTCACGCATATCAATTGTTACAACGTCACGCGCTAATATATTCTGTGTCGAATTTAGTACTAAAATATGCTTTAATGCATCTATAGGATCGGTCTCAGGTAATTGTATGATTTGATTTCGATCCAAAATCATATCCCACCTTCTTTCCCCCATTCTACGCAAACCGCGCAAACGGTTGGCAATTGGATCAGCAGTTTTATAAATATTTAAAGCTTCATGAATAAACTCTTTGGCTCCATCACCTATAAAAAGTGGCAAATCAAGACGATCGAGGCGAGATGTAATAATACCGGAAACTTCCCCTTCAGTGTCTACCAATTCCAAAGAGGATCCGTTCCTCCATATGATTAGAGGAACTCTTTCAGTTACCTCTAATTCTAATAACCCTCCAGGCCTAAGAAATAAAGATGCAGACTTTACTTCCGCCATCTCTTCAATCTTAATTTTCAGACTAAGCAGATCTAATTTAAAAGAACTAATCGGAAAATTTAATTCCAAAGATTTTCTAATAGACATTGCAAGTGATTCAGATGCACCATCAATTTTCATCAATTCAATTTGAAATTCTGGTCGTGCTTGAATGTTTAATTTTGCATCTTCAAAAACATTGTTAAATTTCAAACGTAAATTATCACTCGTGTAGAAATAAGTTCCAAAAATAATCAAGGCAAGTGAGGGTAAGCCAAGACAAATTGATCTCTTTATGATTGGGGATAACCACATTCGGTTTATTTTATATTTTATTTTACTTGGTGCAGGATCAGGTTTGATAATTTTCTCTGGAGACTTTTGGCCAAACAAACGTCCAATTTTTTCAGCTGAGATTTCTCCAAGTGGTGCAATATTCGGAGCTTCTTGTTTTCTTTTATTTATAGCCTCAATTGTAGATATACGCCTTAATTGAGGTTCTTTTCGATTTATCGATTGCATGATGCATCCTCCACCATCCAACGAGTTAACTCTCCAAAAGACATCCCTCTGTAAGCAGCTTGTTCAGGTGCTAGTGATGTAGGTGTCATCCCTGGCTGGGTGTTTGTTTCCAATAACTTCAAACCCGCCAGTCCTAAACTATCATCCCACCGAAAATCAGTTCTTGATAGTCCACGACAATTTAAACATTCATGTGCTCGCTCAGCATAATCGATACATGCATCAAAAATTTCCTTCGGTAGATTTGCTGGAATTTCATGATGCGATCCTCCACTTTCATATTTAGCATCAAAATCATACCAACCGTCAGTAATTATATTTGTGACAGTAAGTGCGTTACCATCAAGAACTGTAACAGTCAGTTCAAATCCTGGAATGAATTCTTCTACCATTAATATATCTGGTAATTCTTCTTTAATACTTATAATCGGTTCATCACCAATATTCACAATATAGACACCAACAGATGATCCTTCATTATATGGCTTAATAACATAAGGGGCTGGCATAGGATGTGAATGCAATATGTCAGCTTTAGAAACTAGCATGGAAGAAGCTACAGGTAATCCGACTGATCTATAAATATCTTTTGTTTTTTCTTTATCCATGGCAAGTGCTGATGAATAAACCCCAGAATGGGTATATGGAATTTGCATCCATTCAAGTAACCCTTGCACACAACCATCTTCACCCCACCGACCATGCAAAGCATTAAAAACAACATCAGGATCAGACGCAATAATTTCTGATGCAAGATTTTGATCTGCATCTATAATTGAAACAATGTAACCTTCTCCGCGTAATGCAGATGCAATCTCGCTTCCCGATACCAGTGAGACTTCTCTCTCAACTGACGGACCGCCATTTAACACTGTTACACGGGTGATTGCCTTGCTCGACATACCATCCTCTTCCTTACCCTGTTAGTCGGGCTTTAGAATTCACTCAATTTAGGGTTCTCCGACCCTCATTATTTCCCACTCTAACTTAATCCCGGAGTCTGCGTAAACCTTTTTAATCACTTCTTCACCTAAATTTTCCAAATCAGCTGCAGTAGCATCTCCAATATTGATCATGAAATTTGAATGCTTATCACTCATTTTAGCACCTCCAATAGTTGCCCCACGCATCCCTGCATTATCAATTACTTTCCAAGCTTTCAAATCATGGACATCATCAATTTGTCCTGTAGATGAAAATCCCGACGGGTTTCTAAAAGTTGAACCGCAAGAAAGTTCATTAACAGGTTGGCTTTCCGAACGTTTACTAAGTGCACTCTGCATTTTATTCATCAAATCTTCTGAAGGTGCCTGATTACTTTTCAAAATCACATTTGTAATAATTGATCCTTTTGGTATTACAGAAGATCTGTAGTCAAAATGCATATCTTTTTTTGTTAAAATTATTTGCTTTCCTTCTCTAGTTATAACATTTGCACTTTCAAAAACATCTGAGATATATTTTCCATAACATCCCGCATTCATCTTTACTGCACCACCTATAGTGCCCGGAATAGTTCTCAAGAATGTAAGATCGATACCTTCAATAGCAGCTTTTTTTGCAACATGTGCATCTAAAGCAGCTGCGCCAACACTTATCCTATTATTTTCTAGTAATTCTATACCATTAAATCCACGCCCGAGTTTGATCACTACACCCCTAATTCCTCCATCTCGCACAATAAGGTTAGAACAAACACCTATCATAAATATTGGTATTTTCTTTGAGATATTTTTCAAAAAATCTGACAAATCAACTAAATCAGCAGGTTGAAATAAATAATCCACCTTGCCACCTACCTTTAACCATGAAAGGTCCGACATCAAACGATTAGTAACAATCGTTCCACGTACTTTAGGAATAAATACTTCAGTCATTATTTAAAATTTTGATTGAATTTAAGACTAAAAGAAACATCTAAAATATATCCTTAAATGGAATTCAGGTTATTCTAATTTATAACAACATTTTCAGACAGTCTATAAGCCCATGCGCTTATAGTTCCCGCGCCCAAACAAACCAAAAGATCACCCTGATTACAATTTTTTATAAAAAAGTTTGTCAAATCCTCTTCATCAGTAATTGCAAAAGCATTGCGATGCCCCCTAGCTTTTAATCCAGAGACCAAACTATCGCGGTTTCTATTTTTAATGGGTTCTTCACCAGCAGAATATACATCTGTAATACCAACCACATCAGCATCATTAAAAGAATTACAAAAATCCTCAAATAAATCATCTAACCTACTGTATCTATGTGGTTGATGCACGGCAATTACTTTACCACGAGATGCTTGTTTTGCTGCACTCAAAACTGCAGAAATTTCTACAGGATGATGAGCATAATCATCAATTATTGTAACTCCATTAATCTCACCCACATGTGTAAAGCGTCTTTTTACACCCTTGAATTTAGAAAGAGCATTGCGAATTTGTTTTGCATCCAATCCAAGATGCCTAGAAACTGCAACAGCGGCTAGAGCATTTGAAACATTATATTCTCCTGGCATAGGAAGCATGACATTTTCTATTAAAGCATTTTCAGATTGCATTGAAATATCAAAATATGAACAACCATTTAAAAATTTTAAGTTCTTTGCTCGAATATCAGCTTGTTTATTAAAGCCATATGTAACAACTCTTCTATCATCGATGCGGCCAACCAAAGATTGAACTTCCGGGTGATCCGTATTGCAAATTGCCAAACCATAAAATGGTATATTCGAAACAAATTGATAAAATGCATCTTTTAAATGCTCAAAACTCCCATAATGCTCCATGTGCTCAGGATCTATATTTGTTACAACCGCTATTGTAGCTGGCAATTTATTAAAAGTGCCATCACTTTCATCTGCTTCAACTACCATCCACTCACCAGCTCCCATTCGAGCGTTAGAGCCATATGCATGAATAATGCCACCATTTATGACAGTAGGATCAATCCCACCATAATCTAATAAAGTAGCTACCAATGTAGTTGTTGTAGTTTTCCCATGCGTTCCTGCAATGGCAATATTCGACTTTAATCTCATTAACTCAGCAAGCATTTCTGCTCTTCTAACAATAGGTAGTCCTAAAGCGCGCGCTCTATCTAATTCTTTATTTCCAGATTTAATTGCTGACGAAATAACTACAACTTCAACATTTTCAACATTTTTTGCTTCTTGAGGATATTGTATTTTTGCTCCCATTTTCATCAAACGTTTTGTAATTGGGGTCTCTTTTAAATCTGAGCCTGATATACTATATCCTTGATTTATCAAAACTTCAGCAATACCTGACATACCAATGCCACCAATACCTATAAAATGTATTGTTCCAAGTTTAGCTGGTAATTTAGTAGATGATATCATTTTAAGATCCATTTCTAGAAATAACTTCAATCATGTCAGCAAATTCAGCCAAAGCATTTGGCTTACTTCTTGAGACTGCTGCTTTTGCCATTTTAGAAGCAAGCTTATCAGATGATAACACTTTTGTTATGTAATCAGCTAAAACCAACGGAGTTAATTCATTTTCGGTTATCATATTCGCTGCACCTGACTCAACTAATCCTTTTGAATTAGCAGTTTGGTGATCACCTGCAGCCGCAGCAAATGGAATTAATATTGAAGGACGCCCTATAATAGAAATATCAGCTATGGAGGATGCGCCTGAACGTGAAACTACTAATTGAGCTTGCGACATTCTTCTGGGCACATCTTCAAAAAAAGACTTAATTTCAGCACTTACACCAGAATCCATAAATATTTTTTCAATTTCCACGATATCTTCTTCGCGAACTTGGCAAGCTACACGTAAGTTGTTGCGCAAGAATTCTGGCAATAAAGACATTGCCTCAGCAGTTGTTCGCGAAACAATACTGGAACCTTGCGAACCACCAATAACTAATAGACTTAAGGGCCAGTTGCCTGGTGGAATGTAAGGAGAATTTGAAAATTTCAAAACTTTACTTCGAACAGGATTTCCTACGTATTTAGCTTTTGCATTTTTAGGTAATTCGGTTGGCCATGTTCCACATGCAACTATCTCAACTTTTTTTGCGAATAATCTATTAACTCTTCCTAATATGCCATTTTGTTCATGAATAATACGAGGTATTTTTCTGATTCCACCTGCCATGAGCGCTGGAATAGCTGGGTATCCACCAAAACCAACTATAATTGAAGGCTTTTCTTTATTTATAGATCGAAGAGCACCTAAAACACCAAGAACAATAAGTATTGGCGTTAATATTTTTCCCTTCAGCCCTCCTCTTGAAAAAGTTGAAGCTTTTACTGTTTCAATGGAAACTTCTTTTGGGAAATCACCAGCATATCTTTTTCCTCTCAGATCAGTCGAGAGTTTAACTTGCCATCCACGCCCTATCATTTCTTCAGCTAAAGCTTGGGCTGGAAACATATGTCCGCCTGTGCCACCTGCAGCTAGCAATATTAAAGGTTTTTTTTTCATTTTATAGTTTTTGAGGATATCAATATATCAGAGATATCACCTTGAGGTCTCGTTCGCGTAAACGCTAACAACATACCCAATCCAATTCCACCTGCGACTAATGAAGATCCACCATAACTCACAAAAGGCAGGGTCATTCCTTTTGCGGGTAATAATCTTACTGCCACACCCATGTTTATCATAGCTTGCATACCAAAAAGAACAGCAATTCCTGTTCCAGAAAGACGAACAAATATGTTCCTTTCGTTCATCAACCTAAGGAGAGACCTTACCGTGATTGCAGCAAATAGAGATATAATAACGAGAACTAATATTAAACCATACTCTTCTGCCGCCACCGCAATAATAAAATCTGTATGAGCATCTGGTAATGACCATTTTACTGAACCTTCACCCAAGCCAACACCAAAAAAACCACCTTCTTGTATGGCATTAGTTGCATAACCTAATTGCGTTCTTGGGTCGATATCAGGATTTAAGAAGCCATCAATTCTGCGTGCAAAATGTTCAGAATTATTATATGAAAACAAACCTACTCCTACGACACCTATAAGCATTATAAACATCAATATTAATGAAGCCCCTGCCACAAAATACATTAATCCCCAAGATGCTAGAAATAGAGAGGCTTGACCAAAATCAGGTTGCAACGCTAACAAACAAACTACAAATACACATACAATAAAAGACATACGCTTACCTGGTGGCCCACCAACCTCAAAACTTGAAGCCATTAACCAAGCAGAAAAAATCACAAAACATGGCTTTAGAAATTCCGATGGCTGAACAGACGCAAATCCTAAAGAGTACCAACGAACGGCTCCTTTACCATAATCAGTTCCAAGAAAAGGTAACAAACATATTGCTATAAAACAGAAAATAAAACCAATTATACCTAGTCTACGCACTATTTTTGGAGATAACATTGAGGTAAATATCATTACCACTAGTGCAATTATTCCAAAAAATAATTGCTTATAAACATAATAAAATGGATCCAAACCGTTTCTTTGAGCCAATGGTACAGATGCTGCGAGTCCAAGCAATATACCCATTACAAAAAGTATCATAACAAAAGTTAAAGACCATCGATCTATTGTTTGCCACCAACGTGGCAAAACAGGATCCCTAGGTTGTTGTGCAACCGTACCAAATACCATATCCGTCATAAGATATCGCCTGTCTGCATCTGCTCTATGCTGCCTCGTTTTCGGGTTCAGCTTATAATTATTATAATTTTTATTATTACATATTTCATTTTAGAATTCTAGTAGATGATATATTTTAATACTTATCAAAGCGAGACTATGCTCATTTAAAAATTAATCATTATTAATCAACATAACATTATTGATGAAATCATCACCACGCTTCTCAAAATTTTCATATTGATCAAAACTTGCACAAGCTGGTGCTAATAAAACCACATCATCCTTTTCCGCATCTAAGGACGCCAATCTTACAGCTTCAGAGACTGTTTTTGCAATTACAACATCAACTCCAGAAAAGTCTTTTTCTAGTTCGGAAACTTTACTTCCAATTAAATAAGCTTTTTTTACTCTCTCAAAGTATGGCTTTAGTGGCAAAACTCCACCTTCTTTTGGTTCTCCTCCAACAATCCAAAGAATGTTTTTGAAAGCTTGAAGTGCTTTTCTTGCTGAATCTACGTTTGTTGCCTTGCTATCATTAACGTACATTACACCATTGAAAGTTCCAACTATTTGGCATCTATGGGGTAGTCCAACATAAGTCTTAAACCTTTCTTCAATTAACCTGGGAGCTAAGCCAATAGATCTACATGCAGCATAAGCACTACAAGCATTTTGATGGTTATGTTCTCCTGGCAAACCAAGCATTGACCTCAAATCAATTGACGCAATTTGCCGACCTTTTCGCCATTCAGCCAAAAAACCTTTCTTAGCAAAAATAGACCAGTCATTTTTTTGAAGTTTCTTGTTAACAGAAATACTTATTACTGGGTCGCCTGATTTAGCATCTTGACGTAATTGGTTCGCTAAGAACTGGCCTTCAATTTCATCCACACCAATTATTGCTCGATCTGGGTTGCCATCTATGAACAATCTACGCTTAGCAGAAAAATATCCCCCCATTCCATTGTGGCGATCCAAATGATCTGGTGATAAATTTATAAATACAGCAATATCTGGGGCTAAAGCACGCGCTAAATCTATTTGATATGAAGATAACTCTAATATCACAATAGTACCATCTCGCGCAGGTGGTATATCCAAAACACCTCGACCAATATTGCCCGCCATAACAATTTCTCTATTTGAATCTGCAAGCAGATGAGCGATTAATGCAGTTGTGGTGGATTTTCCATTTGAACCTGTCACACATATAACTTTAGGCATTACTTCAAAATTATCCCATTCTTGTGTAGCAAAAGAACGAAAAAATAATCCAATGTCATTATCAACAACTACACCATTTTGCCATGCTTTTGATACAATTGGATGTGGGCTTGGATACAGATGAGGTATCCCAGGTGAAACAATCAGGCAAACTATATCTTGCCATGACGTTTCCTTATTTAGATCCAGAATAATAAAATCTTCCGCATCAGCGGCAATTCTTGATTTCTCATTATCATCCCAAACGATTGGTATTGCGCCACCAGCACGTAACGCCCTTGCCGCAGTAAGTCCTGAGCGACCTAAACCCAAGACTGCAACTTTACATCCTTTATATCCGCGAACAGGTATCATTAACGTAACTTTAATGTAGCTAATCCAATTAAAGCAAGGATAAGTGCAATTATCCAAAATCGGATTACAATTTGTGACTCACCCCACCCTTTTTTTTCAAAATGATGGTGAATTGGTGCCATCAAAAATACTCGTTTACCTGTTCTTTTATAATAAAGAACCTGGATTATAACAGACAATGCTTCTACTACAAATAACCCACCAACAATCGCCAATACCAGTTCGTGTTTTGTTGCAACGGCAATCGCTCCGAGTGCACCACCCAAAGCTAATGATCCAGTATCACCCATAAAAACCGCCGCTGGAGGTGCATTATACCATAAAAAACCTAAACCTGCTCCCACTAAGGCAGAAGTAAAAACCAACAATTCACCCGTACCTTCTACATAATGCACATCTAAATATGCAGTAAAATCAGTTCGACCAACAACATATGCAATAGCACCTAGTGTCCCTGCAGCTATTATAACAGGCATAATAGCTAAACCATCCAACCCATCAGTTAAATTTACAGCATTTGCTGCACCAACAATAACAATCATTGCGAATGGAAAGTAAATAATACCTAAATTTAAAAGCGTGTCTTTAAAAATTGGTAAAGCTAAATGACGGCTTAAATCATCAGAATGAAGCTTTTGCGCCAAATAAGCCGCTATTAGAGAGATTAATAACCCTAAAAGTATTCTAGCTTTAGATGAAAATCCTTTAACATTATTCTTAGTAACTTTTAAATAATCATCAAGAAATCCAATTCCGCCAAAACCTACTGTTACCAGAAGAACAATCCAAACATAGCCGTTATCAGAGCGCGCCCACAATAAGGATGAAAAAAACAAAGTTCCAAGTATTAAAACTCCACCCATTGTTGGAGTTCCTGCTTTTTGAATAATATGACTAGTAGGCCCGTCCTCACGGATAGGTTGCCCATTTTTTTGCATCTTTCTCAATCTACGTATTAAAGGAGCGCCAAAAATAAAAGATAAAATTAACGCAGTAAAAAATGCACCACCAGAACGGAATGTGATGTATCTAAAAAGATTAAATGCATCACCTCCGTCAGATAATTCACTTAAAAAATATAGCATTTTAATAAACTCCTTTAACCTGCATCAATACTTAGCTTTTTTATTGATTCAACAATTTTTGAAACTTTTGTATAATTAGAACCTTTAACCATTATCGTATCATTTATTGTGATGAGTTTATCAATCTCAATAATTAGTTTATCAACATCTTTAAACCACAAGCAGTGTTTTTGATTAGGTAATTCATTTTGTAAACAGCGCATCATTGGACCTATAAGATAAAAAATATCAATTTCTTTGATCCCATCAATTTTTGCTAAGTTAGAATGAAAGATTATCTCATCTGGACCAAGCTCACCCATTTCACCTAATATTGCAATTTTTCTTCCTTGTGTTTTACTACGAGACAACACATTAATCGCAGCCTCCATTGAAGTTGGGTTCGCGTTATAACTTTCATCAATTAATTCTATGTTGCCTTTGCCAAATCTTATTAAGTTTCGTTCACCCCTCCCTTTGGGGGCAGTCCAATTTGATATCGCATTAATTATATTTTTACGATTCACACCGACAGCTTCAGCTGCTGCGAAAACGGCCATAGAATTCATAGCAAAATGGTCACCCTCAGCGTCAAAATCAAATGTAAAATCTGAACCATTGGCCTTAGCTTTTACAAAAGTTTTATTATTCAGAAGTGAACTTGAAATTAATTTATAATTTGCAACATCCATGCGTCCAAAACTAATAAGATTAGCTTTTACTTTATGGATAGTATTAAATAAAATATGCGAAGTGGTTAGATCACTATTAACGATTGCTGTATTGTTTGGTGAAAGGCTTTCAAAAATCTCAGCTTTTGCATATGCAATACCTTCAACATTTTTAAAGGCTTTCAAATGCACTGGAGCTACATTCAAAACAATAGCAATATCCAATTTTGCTAACTTAGCAAGAGGCCGAATTTCATTGGGATTATTCATACCAATTTCAATAATAGCAAAATCAGTTCTCTCTGGCATTCGCGCTAAAGTTAAAGGCACACCCCAGTGATTATTGTAACTATATTCCGCAGCATGGGTTTTTCCATTTTTTGTTAAAATACTTTTTAACATTTCTTTTGTAGAGGTTTTACCTACAGAGCCAGTTACGCCAATTATTTTGGCTTGTGTTCTTTCTCGAGCAAATGCAGCCATATTTTCCAATGCACAAAGTACATCTTCAACCACTAAAAGTGGAGAATTTTTATTTATTCCATCTGGTATTTTTGAAACTAGAGCTGCCGCTGCACCCTTTTCAAAAGCAACTTTAACATAATCATGACCATCCCTTTGATCTTCCAACGCCACAAATAAATCACCAACTTTTAATGTCCTTGTGTCAATAGATATTCCATCAGCAACCCAATCATTCAAAGACACACCATTGGTGGCTTTAGCAGCATCTTTTGATGACCAAAGATTCATGTTAATAACTCATCTAAAGTAGATACACTAATACTAGCCTGCTCAACATCATTGAAAGCAAGTATATCATCACCAATTATTTGCCCTGTCTCATGACCTTTACCAGCAATTAACAATGCATCACCTGGATTTAAAGCATCAACACCAGTTAAAATTGCAGTGGCACGATCACCAATTTCTAGCGCATCAGGGCAGCCTAATAATATAGATTTTCGTATTAAACTTGGATCTTCACTTCTTGGATTATCATCTGTGACAAACACAACATCCGCATATTTTTTGGCTGCTTTTCCAATTAATTCTCTCTTAACTTTATCACGATCACCACCTGCCCCAATGATAATCAACAATCGTCCCATAACATGTGGTCGCATTGCTTTAAGTGCTGTCTTAACAGCATCTGGAGTGTGGGCATAGTCAACAAAAACTGATGCCCCATTTAATCGTTTTGCTGCTAATTGCATCCTTCCTGAGACAGTTCTTAATTCACTCAGTGTTTCAAAAACAATATTTGGCTGTTCACCACATGCTATAACTAAAGCAGCAGCTTGCAAAACATTCATAGCTTGAAAATATCCAATTAAATCTAGCCGGATAGATCGCATTTCACCTTTCCAAGAAAACAATACCTGTTGTCCAGTAGAGTCAAATTTACATTTTTTTAGTGTTAAATCGCAATTATTCCTACCAACTGTAATAATATCTTGGCCGCGTAATTTTGAAATTTTATATATATGTGTCCCTTTGGGATCATCCATATTAATGACCACTGATCCTTCTGGAGAAAGAACACGCTCAAATAATCCTAATTTTGAATTAAAATAAGCTTCAAAAGTTTCATGATAATCAAGATGATCGTGTGTAAAATTAGTAAATGCTGCTGCCGTTAAATAAACTCCATCTAATCTCCTCTGCTCCAAACCATGGCTGGATGCTTCCATAGATGCATGTGTCACGCCACCAGATCCAATTTCGTGTAATATTTTATGTAATATTGTTGGCTCTGGAGTTGTATGTGAAAGACTCATCGAAACTGCACCCTCAACACCAGCAGTACCAATATTCACTGCTTTCTTACCTAAGCATTCCCAAATTTGTCTTGTGAAATTTGCTACTGATGTTTTTCCATTTGTACCAGTAACAGCAGTCATTGTGGAAGGTTGTACTTCAAAATACCTTGCAACTGTTTTTGATAGTAATATTCGTGGGTCTTCAGCAACAACTATCGGAATTTCAATATTTTTAAGTAATTTTTTTGCAAAATCAAAACCTTCTTGATCAGTAAGAATTGCCACTGCGCGATTTTCTATTGCTGCGTTTACAAACTTAATGCCATGAAATTTTGAACCAGGCATTGCGGCAAATAAGTTTCCATCTTTTATTTCACGGCTATCTACACAAATTTCAGTTATAATTGGATCAGTATAGACTTCATTTGATGGTCTCAAACCAAGCTCACTTAACTTCTTAAATTTTGGCGAAACTTTGGGCATATAGCGCCTCTTATTGACTACTTATTGAAGTATATGCCATTGCATCATCTGTAGCAATTGGTCGCAAATTAAGAATGGGCGCCACTCGAGTTATTATTTCAGCAGCTACTGGAACAGCAGTAAATCCAGCGGTTCTTCTACTCTCACCCAAAACTTCAATCTCAGGCTCATCCAATGAAACGACTAAAGTATATTTAGGATTACTTGCTGGAAAAAATGATGCAAAAGTTGCTATAACTTTTTTATCATAATATCCCCCTGTAGGTTTTATTTTTTCAGCTGTACCAGTTTTACCAGCCACTTGATAACCATCAACTTTTGCCATTTTTGCAGTACCATCAACCTCACTTACAACACGCCTAAGCATAGATATGAGTTGTTGAGACGTTTTTTGTGAAATTACTTTTTCTTTGGCTAGATTATTAGAATTTACTTTTTTAATTGTAGGCTTTACCCTAAATCCACCGTTTGCAACAATTGAATACGCTGTAGCCAAATGTAATGGTGTTGCAGAAATTCCATGACCAAATGATATTGTAATTGTTGAGGTATCTGACCAGTTTTTTGGAATTTGTGGTTTCGTGCGACTAGCTTCACCCAACTCAACAGGCACTGCTTCAAAAAAACCTAAGTCATTTAAAGTTTTCTTTTGTGCAGTTGTACCTGCAGCTAAAGCCATACGAATTGTTCCAACATTAGATGACTTCATTATTATGTCCTCCACAGAATTGGTAGGTCCATAATTTTTATAATCTTTATAAGTTTTTCTATTCCATTTAAAAGGTGTGGTATCAATTATTGTTTGTGGATTTGCCAAACCTTTTTCTAATGAAGTTGCAGCAGTAAAAATTTTGAATGTTGATCCTAATTCATATAACCCTTGTGCTGCTCTATTAAATAATGGACTGTCTGAGGGATCACCTGCAATAGCAACTCTTGGCCTGTTATTTGGATCAAAATCAGGCAACGAGACCAAAGAAATAATCTCGCCTGTGTTTACATCCATTAATATTGCTGAAGCCCCTTTTGCATTCATAAAACGCATACCATTTTTCAAAACCTGGCGGGTTGCTGCCTGAGCAGTTAGATCTATTGAAAGCTCTAATGGCTCTCCCTCTAATGCTGGATCACGTAGCATGTTATCAAAATATTTTTCAACACCACCGACACCAATAATTTCTGCTGCACGTACATCTTCTTCACCAAATCTTGTTCCGCCAAGAACATGAGCAGCTAACTTTCCGTTTGGATAAAGTCTCATTTCTCTACTTCCAAAAAGTAGGCCTGGTTCACCTAAATCATGTACTTTTTGCTGCTGTTCAGGCGAAACACTTTTTTTGACCCAAACAAATTTTCGCTTTCCACTTGTAAAATTTTTAGTAACTCTTTCATGATTTAAATCAGGGAAAATTTCCAGTAAATCTTTTGCCGCTTTTTGGGGATTAATCATCAAAGGAGGCTGAGCATAAAGAGCTTGTGTAGACATATTTGTTGCTAATATATTGCCATTACGATCAACAATATTTGCTCTTTGGTTTATGATTTTTGAACCTGAATTATATTGTTTAACTTCGTCAGATGAGCTTGAAGCTAACATTGCCATTTTACCGCCTACTGCAGAAAAACCAATAATAAAAATTAGACCTAGTGCCAATAATCTATTCTCAGCACGAACCCGTGTCTTTAATTGTAGAACTTGATTTCGTTTTGATCGCTCTTTAGCTTCAATAAAATCTGGGTTTTTACCTTCTTGGCGGGCCGAAATAATATGGGCTAATGGACGTAAGGGGCTCCTTCTCATGGGAATTGTTTACCCCTATCACTTGAAACTAGCATCGGAGAACTTACAACTAAACTACGACGTGGTGGCATTGGAATTATATCTAATTCATTAAAATGCTGCGCTGCCAATGGAACTAACTTTAGTTTAGTAAAGTTTAAATCAGCTAAATTTGACAACCTTTCAGGGCGATTTAAATAAGCCCACTCAGCATTTAAAATTGATAATGCTTCTTGCTCATCAGAGACTAAACGGTTTAACTCTTCAACGCGGCGTATAGAGGCTTGAGTTGTATAGTTTTCAGTATATGCCCAATATGCCATTGTCATTACAACAAGAGAACATACCATATATATAAAAATCTTCATAACACTAACTGCTCTAAATTAAATTTTGGTAACCCAATATCAAAAGCTGAAAATTCTCCAGACATCGTGTTTAAACGCCTTGCCAAGCGTAGTTTTGCTGATCTTGCACGAGGATTCGATCTAATTTCTTCTTCAGATGCTAAGATTGCTTTTCTTCCAATTCTTTCAAAAGTAGCAATATCATCAGTTTGTTCTGGCTGATATCGATTACCTTTTGGATTATTACCTGATCGTGACTGAATAAATCTTTTTACAATTCTGTCTTCTAAAGAATGAAATGTAACCACTGCCAATAATCCACCTTCAGATAAAATATTTTCAGCTGCTTTTAACCCAGATACTAATTGGCCAAGCTCATCATTCACAGCTATCCTTAAAGCTTGAAATGTTCGCGTTGCAGGGTGGGTTTGATTTGGTTTAGGCCTAGGTAAGCTAGCCTCAATCACCTTTACCAACTGGAATGTTGTTTCAAATTTTGAATTTTCTCTTGATTTAACAATATTACGGGCAATGCGCCTTGATGCTCGCTCTTCACCATATAAATATATAAGATTTGCTAAGATACCTTCTTCAACTGAGTTCACAATGTCAGCGGCACTCATTCCAGATTGCCCCATCCTCATGTCCAATGGCCCATCTTTCATAAATGAAAAGCCTCGATCAGCTTGATCTAACTGCATTGATGAAACACCAATATCTAAAACAACTCCATCTATTAAATTAGCCCCCTCATTTTTAACATGAGTATCAAGTTCACCAAAAGTTCCTTGAATTAATTTCAGACGGCCATGATAATCTTTTATCCACTTTTCTGAACGAGTAAAAACTTCAGGATCACGGTCAATTGCATATAAGGTATCGGCACCTGCGTCTAAAATTGCTCTCGAATATCCACCAGCACCAAATGTACCATCAATCCAAACACCAGATATTGGCTTTGCTGAGGCTAATATCTGGTTCAATAAAACTGGGATATGCGGGGACATAGTTGGATGTAATTGAGCTGTACCCATTTCCTATCCACCAATCGGTTTATTCAATACTTGACGTAGATCAAACCCTTCTCCACGTTCTGCCAAAGAAATTTCTTTTTGCTCAACATACTCTTTATAAATTTCAGGATGCCACATTTGAAAGGTCTTGACCGTTCCAGCAAAAACTACTTCATTCGTTAGCCCTAACTTATCAATAAGCAACGGGCTTAATATTATTCTTCCAGTTTCATCAATGTTCATTTGCAGTGACTTTGTGGAGTAATTCATTTCCATAGCTGAACGATCATCCCCATAAGGCATTGCTTCTATTGCATTTTCAATATCTTCCATCGCTCGAACAGTATAACCTTCAATATACTTTTGTGATTGTCCGCCATATGCAAGTACTAACTCAGGCCTCAAGCCTTCAGTCCAGTCGGGATCACCTTGCTCAAGTACACGTCGAAAAGCTGCTGGGATAGAAACCCTACCCTTACCGTCCACTTTTTGAACGATTTCACCTCTAAATCTACGCGCCACTATCGTAACCTCTTAATTCTTGGCCGGTGCCATTAAAGCGAAACGGTGAACCAAGCTGCTGCCACTGCTCGATCCACCGCCATAGTCCGATTGGACTGTCTGGTTTATGGAATGCCACCTGGGGGGGTGTCTGCTCGCATCCATCCAGATCTTACTTTTCTGATGTGGGGGTGCCTGTATGAAACCGTTTGGTATCCATGGATCTTAGTGTCCAATTGATACGCCCTTCCTCATCATGTAATTATTAGTAAACGATAT
>FZLS01000217.1 GCA_900197625.1 Rhodobacteraceae bacterium Water-Bin34
GCTGCAACTGTATCATCAGAGCATTTCACTGCCACCTTTGGTGAAAATATTCTCGAAGGGCGTTTAATAAAAAGTATGCCTGCAGCGATGGCTGAGCTTTGGCAGTGGCATTCCCTTGAAGAGCTTGAGCACAAATCTGTTGCATTTGATGTCTACAATCAAATTGGTGGTAGTTTTAAAATGCGCACAAGCGTGATGCGCTTTGCAATGTTTTTTCTGTTCAAAGATACGTTGTCGGTGGCGGTTAAAATGCTGCGTCATGATAAGCAGCTTTGGAAGTGGAAAACGTTTAAGAGTGTCGCCAAATTTCTATTTTCAAAAGATGGCTTTATAAGAGCTCATGTCCCTGCCTATAAAGCTTTTTTTCAGGAAGATTTTCATCCCTGGGAAATAGACAACAGATCTCTTTTAAAGACATGGCAAGAAAAGCTGCAACCGGAGGTTGCTGTTGCATGATGGCGGATGATCTTACGGAGCTGCTATCTGACTCTGTACGGCATGAAATTATTGTAGCTACAGCCATAAAATATGTTGTTTAACAGTTAGAGTTAAGCAATCCAGTTATCAAACAGTTAGCCATCATTGCTGCCCTACTGATTGCTCTGGTTGGGGGGTTGCTACTGGTCTGGCTGTATAACTGTCTCTTAGTAAGCGAGCGACAAGGGAGGCGTAAACCACTGTTTGAAATAGAGCTGGAACACCTGTAAGATATAGCACTCACTATGCCATAACTATAAGAGTGACAATATGAATAACAACACCAAGTACTATAATTTTAAAAAATGTGTGTGGGGATTCATGTTAGGCGCAGGTCTCGTCTCCTGCTCTGATACAACGATGGAGCCATCCAGCGGGTCATTCAGTGAGTCATATATTGGGTCATTTAGTGCTGCCACAGATGTTCATTTAGATGAGGCTGTTATCCAAGAGAGCCTTGAAATAGACGAAATCTTAGCCACCTCTAACGCTGGCGCCTTGGGCGGAGATAATGTTCTTTTCGAAACTGATACCGAATTATTAGTCCGCAAAGTGATATCTGCACCCAGAGCGATCCCAGAGGCAGGGGTTCAGGAGCGAAATGCCTATTACGGCGATTTGCATGTACATACCGCCTACTCTTTCGATGGCTATGCGTTTGGAACTCTAGCCACACCCTACGATGCCTATCGTTTTGCCAAAGGGGAGGCTATAAAAAACCCTGCGGGCTTTAATATGCAGCTCACTAAGCCAATGGATTTTTATGCGGTTACTGACCATGCAGTGTTCCTTGGTTTGCTAAAAGCAGCGGCAGACACCTCTAATAGTTTCTCTAAAAACCCATTCGCAGAACCCTTTCATGGCTTCAATGCGCCCGAAAACTTTGGCACAGATTATTTCAGCAGGATGAAGCGATTACTGACATTTGGAAGTTTTGTTCCCAATGCCATCAAAGGTATTAGCGATGGAAGCTTAAGCCGTCAAGAGGTTCTTGGGGTAGCGAGAAGCGCCTGGGAAGATACCGTGGATGCTGCGGACCAATTTAACGATCCCGGACGCTTTACTACCTTCGCTGCCTATGAATATACGACATCCAGTGCTGATATGGGCAATTTACACCGCAACGTTATCTTCAAGGGAACAGAGAATCTGCCCCGTGAGCCATTTTCTCGCGCCCACTCGGCTAATCCAGAGGATCTCTGGAGCTGGATGGATGAGCTTAGGAGTAAGGGCGTTGAAAGCTTGGCTATACCCCATAACTCAAATGCCTCTAATGGCGAGATGTTTAAAAGCACCGACTGGAATGATAATCCCTTTAATGAGGCTTACGTGCAGAAACGCCTTAGAAATGAGCCAATCGTAGAGATAACCCAAATCAAAGGAACCTCTGAAACACATCCTATTTTATCAACACGTGATGAATGGGCTGGTTTTGAAATTGCGCCTTACCGAGTTGCGGCAGCTGCCCTTAGCAAAGTCGATGGCTCCTATGTACGACAAGCAATGCTGAATGGCCTGACACTTGAGCAGCAAGGTATTGGCAACCCGTACCAATTTGGTTTTATTGGTTCTAGCGATACCCATCAAGCGGGCACCGAGAATGATGAAGATGCGTTTGTTTCTAAGCTTGGCATATTGTCGGCCCGGCCAGAGCAAAGAGGTTCTGCCCCGATAACAGGAATCAATGGCCAACTTGCTTATTACAGTAATAAATTATTATCTACGGTTTTCCCCTCACCGTTTGGTAAAAACATGTACGTCAAGATTGACGGCAATGTCTATACTGGCTCTTCCGCCCCTACATATGGAGCCTCTGGTTTAGCGGCGGTATGGGCGGAAGAAAACACCAGAGACTCAATATACAGCGCCTTTCGTCGTAAAGAAGTGTTTGCAACATCTGGGCCTCGATTAAGAATTCGCTTATTTGCCGGGTACGATTTTGATCAGGCTATGCTCACGGCGCCCAATGGTGTCGAGCAGGCCTATGGCAAAGGCGTGACTATGGGAGGTACTCTATTGGCGCAAGATGCGGCTCTCAACGATATGGGGTCGCCCGGATTTTTGGTGATGGCTTCAGCTGATCCAGACAGTGCACCCTTGCAACGCCTGCAAATAATCAAAGGCTGGGTCGATGCAGATGGCACTACCCATGAGGATATTATTGATATCGCCTGTGCCGATGGCGCAGAGGTCAACGCTGAGACCAATCGTTGCCCGGATAATGGTGCCCGAGTCGATATCTCTGATTGCAGGATTAGCCCCGAAATTGGTGCCACAGAGTTATCAACCCTGTGGCACGACCCAAACTTCAAGCCAGATCAACGTGCATTTTATTATGCCCGTGTACTTGAAAACCCAACCTGTCGATGGTCGACCTGGGATGCCATTCGTGAAGGTGTTGCGCCAAGGTCTGATTTGTCGACCACTATTCAGGAACGTGCCTGGTCTTCGCCTATTCAGTATAGGGTTCACTAAAGATCTAGTTGCTAATCGCTCTTTACATAAAGCTTAATTATTGTCTTAAAGACAATGAAGTAATGCTAAAACCTCCATATACACAGC
>FZLS01000121.1 GCA_900197625.1 Rhodobacteraceae bacterium Water-Bin34
CTTATACGTATTTATCATAGGTATGTTATTTGGTGCATTATTTGTATAAACTAACAAACTAGTTTGTATAAATAAAACCGAGATGCCGAATATTCGGGTCTCATTTACAATTAACCTTGCTTAATAATAGGAGGAAAACATGGTTAGAAATACTTTGAACGTACCGCGTTCACTTTTTGTAGGCTTTGAAGGCCTGTTTGATGAGCTAGAAAGAATTCATACTTCTGCTAGATCTGGAAACGATAACTACCCACCACACAACATTGTAAAGATCGATGATGAAAAATTTCTCATCGAGCTAGCTGTTGCAGGTTTCACGCATGATGATATCGAACTTGAAGTCAAGGACGGCATCTTAAAGGTGCGTGGTAAAATCGAAGGTGATGAACGCGAATATGCATGGAAAGGTATATCATCCCGCAAATTTGAGAAGAGCTTCCGTCTCTCAGAATTTGTCGTAATAGATGGTGCCGATTTAGAGAATGGAATACTTGTGGTGTATGCCAGGGTTGAACTTCCCGAAGAAAGGCGTCCTAGGAAGATCGAAATAGGGTCTGCTGGGGCATCAAAGAAAAAGTCTTTTCTTAAAGGATAAGTATCAGCGAACACCCAGTGGATTGTAATATTCAATTTACTGGAGAAACAGCAATGAAAACATTTATGCATTTTGTGCAGAAACACGAGGACATTGCAGAGACCCTAAGCGGTATATTTGTTATGCTAGCAACTGGAGGTATAGTTTTAGGACTAGCTCCATTTATTATGTATCTACAACTATCAGCGTATTAGGTCCTGTAAGACTCACGAGGGGGTGAAATTCCCCCTCACTTTATATGAAAAAAAGGGTTTACATTATGATTCAAGTGTGGTATAATAGTCCCTATAACGTGAGAGCAATTACATTATGAAATTTTACACATCAGTTAGTCGTTACGGTAATAATCTACTTTATCGTGGTTACGACAATGGCAAAAAGATTCAAAAACGAATAAAATACAAACCTACGTATTTTGTTTCAACAAATAAATCAACGAATTGGAAATCTCTTGATGGAGTTTCTGTAGCTCCTATTCAATTCGATTCTATGCGAGAAGCTAAAGAATGGCTTCAAGTAAATAAACAAGTTGTTGGTAGACACATATATGGAAATGATAAACATATTCCAGCGTTTATTAACGATGAATTTCCTGGTGATATCGAGTTTGATCGTAATCAAATTAACGTAACTACAATCGATATCGAAGTACAATCAGATGCTGGTTTCCCAGAACCAGAACAAGCAGCACACGAAATTACTGCAATTACAATCAAAAACAATATCGATAATACATATTACGTTTGGGGTTTAGGTGATTATGATGTAGAAAACAGTTATATGCAAGATAATCGTGTGATCTACAAAGAATGCAAAACCGAAGCTGAGTTACTACTTGACTTCGTTGCTCATTGGTCATTACCTTCAAATTGTCCAGATGTTGTTACTGGTTGGAACTCAAGATTCTTTGATATACCTTATATCGTAAATCGTATATTCCGTATCCATGGCGAAGAAGTTGTTAAACGCTTATCTCCGTGGGGATTAATCGATCGAAGAGATGTTACTACAATGCAACGTAAACACATCGCATATGAAATTCAAGGTATTGCTCAAATGGATTATCTTGATCTTTTCAAAAAGTTTGGTTACTCTTATGGTCCACAAGAATCCTATAAACTTGATCATATCGCTCATGTAGTTCTTGGTGAACGTAAGTTATCGTATGAAGAATTCGGTAATCTACACACATTATACAAATACGATTTTCAAAAATTCATTGATTATAACATCAAAGACGTTGAATTGGTAGATCGTATTGAAGATAAAATGGGTTTGGTTACACTAGCACTTACGATGGCATATCGTGGTGGTGTTAACTATGGCGATGTAATGGGTACAACCGCTATATGGGATGCAATCATATTTCGAAATCTATACGAAAACAATGTAATTGTTCCATTCGCAGAAGAAAAGTTCAAATCTCCATATCCTGGTGGTTATGTAAAAGATCCTCATGTTGGTATGCATGATTGGGTTGTTTCTTTTGATTTAAACTCACTATATCCATCGATCATTATGCAATACAATATGTCACCTGAAACAATCATTGATGGCAAAGTTATTGCTCTTGATGTTGATAAATGTATTCAAGGTGTAAAAGTAGATACTGACAACAAGTGTGTTGCTGCATCAGGTCAATATTTCAAAACAACAGAAAAGGGTATTTTACCAAAGATCATCGATCAGATGTACAGCGAACGTGTTGTGATCAAAAAGCAAATGCTTGCATCTCAACAAGAATTACAAAAAGTAAATAAAGAAGATAAACAAGAATTATATCGAATACAGCGTGATATTGCTATCGCTGAAAATCAACAAATGTCTATTAAAATTCTTCTTAACTCGCTTTATGGTGCGTTAGGTAATAAATACTTTAGATTCTTTGATCAGCGTATTGCTGAAGGTATTACACTTACAGGTCAGTTAACTATTCGATGGGCAGAAAAAGCAATCAATCAATACCTCAATAAAGTTCTTAAAACATCAAAAGATTATGTACTTGCTATTGATACTGATTCAGTTTATGTTTGTTTGAATGATCTCGTTGAAGCAGTAAATCCTAAAAATCCACTTGAATTTGTTAATACAGTTTGCGAAGAAAAGCTAGAACCAGTTCTCGAACAAAGTTACAACAAACTTTTCGAAATGTTAGGTGGTATTGATAATCGAATGGTTATGAAACGTGAAGCAATTGCAGATCGTGGTATTTGGACTGCTAAAAAACGTTACATTCTTAATGTACACGATAACGAAGGTGTAAGGTATGCAGAACCTAAACTTAAAATTATGGGTATCGAAGCAATCAAATCTTCAACACCTGCACCATGTCGTGAAGCACTCAAAGAAATGTTTAAAGTAATTATCAGTGGATCAGAAGCAGATGTTCAACGTAATATCGAATCATTTAGAACCTACTTCAAAACACTTTCACCAGATCAGATCGCATTCCCTCGTGGAATTACTAACCTTACAAAGTTCCGTGATAAAACGACTATATATAAGAAAGGCACACCAATTCACGCAAGAGGTAGTTTGCTTTACAATAAACTATTAATGGACAAATCGTTAACTAAACAATACAATAAAATTCAAAACGGTGAAAAGATAAAATTCATTTATCTACGTACACCGAATAGTATCAAAGAAGATGTTATATCATTTTCTGATTATTTGCCAGAAGAATTTGGCTTACATCGATATATCGATTACGAAAAGCAATTTAGCAAAACGTTTCTCGATGTTATCGAACCAATTCTTTCGGCAGTCAATTGGAATTCAAAGGAGATTGCTACGCTCGATGAATTCTTTTAAATTAACTATGTACAAACACAATAAAGTGTGGTATAATGGGTAGCATTATGGAGAAAAATATGAAATTAGTAAGATTAACCTCAGGTGAGGAAATCCTTGGTAAAGTTGAAGAGCTAAGTAATGTAATCAAAATTAGTGATGCATTTAATTTAGTTGCGCCTGAACCAGGAAAAATTGGATTTATTCCATTTATGGCTTATGCAAAAGATAAAGAATTTGTTATCGATAAAAGCCATGTTATGATGGTTGTAGATCCTATCGATGAATTAGTTGATCAAGTTAGAAGTATGACAAGTGGTATTGTTATGCCAGATACAAAGGTGATTGGATAATGAGCAAAGATTGGGTAAAAGATATTCATGATATGCAAACAAAATATCAAACTCGGGAATGGGTTGAAAAAAATATAAATGATCCAGAAAAACTAAGGGCATTTCTAAAGTTTCGTATCGGATTTTTGCAAGAAGAATTGGATGAAACAAGAGAAGCACATCTTTTAAAAGATCCTGAAGAAATAGTTGATGGATTAATTGATTTATGTGTTGTTGCGATTGGTACACTTGATGCTTATGGTGTTGATGCTTATAAAGCATGGGATGAAGTGCTAAAAGCGAACATGCAAAAAGAAGTTGGTGTAAAACCTTCTAGACCAAATCCTCTTGGAGTTCCTGATTTAGTAAAACCAGAAGATTGGCAAGCACCATCACACGAAGGAAATCATGGTAAGTTTAACAATATTTGATAGTATATACGATAATAAAACTGAAAAAAGAATGGATTATGAATCATTCGATCAGTTCGAACAAATTTTATATAAACTAGCTGATAGCGATAAATATCAAAAAAAGACCGATGCACCATTAATTTCACCAGCAATTTATAAGACCGAAACTACTCGAGCTAATGTCAATGTGACAGGCTGGGGTGGATTCGGCATTGTTGATGTTGATGATTACGAAGGTGATATTGAAGAGATTCATACTAAATACTCTGAATATCGATACGTATGTTATTCTACTGCATCATCAACAAAAGAACACCCAAAATTTAGATTAGTATTTCCGTTAACCGAATATGTTCAAGTTGATAATATCAAGCATTTTTGGTTTGCGCTTAACAAAGAAATAGGAGACATCGCAGATGCTCAAACAAAAGACCTCTCAAGAATGTATTACGTACCAAGTAAATACAAAGGATCTTACAACTTCATATTCTCGCATGATGGAAAAGTTATGGATCCCAACAGTATCATGGCAAAACACAAATACGTGGTACCAAATGAATCGTTTTTCGATAAGTTACCAGAAGCCATACAAAAAGGGCTTATACAACATAGAAAAGGATCACTTAATAACACTAACTTTACATGGACAGGATATCGAGACTGCCCTTTTGTAAACAAACATCACGTTGATGAATACAAATTAATTAGTGGAAGTGGTTGGTATTCTAAAATGTATCAAATAATGGTATCAACTGCAGGAAATGCAATGTCAAGAGGATATCCAATTACCTCAAAAGAACTTGCGTGGATATGTCAAGATCTTGATAATGATACGGGTAATTGGTATTCTAAGCGCGATTTTGTAAAAGAAGCAGAACGTGCTATTGAATTTGTGTTTAGGAAAAATATATGAAAAAATTAGATAAATTATTATTAGGATTTGGTTGGATTATTGTATTATTGTATTTGATTTTGGCAGCTGGAAAAGCTTATGCATCTCAAAACGATAATCATGATAGATATTGTATGGCTCAAAATATTTATTTTGAAGCTGCAAATCAATCGTTTGCGGGTAAATTGGCAGTAGCACACGTTGTAATGAATAGAGTTGAAGATTTACAATTTCCAAATGAAGTGTGTGATGTAATTTATCAAGCAAAAACAAGAGTTAATTGGAAAGGTAATGAAGTGCCTATCAGAAATCAATGTCAATTTAGTTGGTATTGTGATGGTAAATCTGACGAACCAGTTGATTCCAAAACATGGATAAAATCTCTTTATATTGCTGATTTAGCTTTAACAGGACAATATCCAGATATAACTGAAGGTTCATTGTGGTACCATGCGGATTTTATATATCCATATTGGGCAAATGAATTACAACATGTGGTTACAATTGATAATCACTTATTTTACAAATAGGAGTAAACTATGAAAATGCTAGGAAACAACGTATTAATAGCAGAAGTTGAAAAAGAAGAAACAACTGCCAGCGGAATTATATTAACAGAAGCTATCGATAAAGGTAGTAAACCAGGTTTAGTATTGGCAGTATCAAATGCAGCACTAAGTAAAGTTATGACAGGAAATAGAGTATTTCTTGATTGGTCAAAATCAATGCCTGTCACTATTGAAGGTCAAGGTGCAGTAATTATTGATGCTGAACATATTAAAGCAATTATATCGGAGGAATAATGTATAGGTATAAAGTATATGTAACGAGAGTAGTAGATGGAGATACAATCGATGTAGATGTCGATTTAGGTTTCAGTACTATATTAAAAAAACAAAGAGTTAGAATGATGGGTATTGATACTCCTGAATCTAGAACTCGTGATTTAGAAGAAAAATTTTACGGTAAAGAATCAAAGTATCATTTAGAATCAATTTTAGCCGAAGGCGATATACAATTACAATCGCATGGTAAAGGTAAATTCGGCAGAATTCTTGGAGAACTTTTCGTAGGTGATAGCTCGTATAGCGTCAATCAACAAATGATTGATGAACATCATGCGGTACCTTATTTAGGTCAAAATAAAGCTGATGTAGAAAAAGGTCATATGTGGAATAGAGCAGCACTTAACGAACAAGGTATAATCTATGAAGGTTAATTATAACATAAAACCTGGAGATACATTCACTAATAAAGATATTGATCAAATGAAGTTGATCGATCATTTACAAAGCGAATATAAAGAAGGGTATTCAAGTTATGATAATACTGAATATGGATTAATAGCAGAACATTACTTAATAGAACATAGAAATTATACTAATGATCCAAGAGATTACCAAGATGTCTTTAATACGCAAAACGTTTCTATAGAAATCAAATCATATTCTGAACATTTTCGTTCTGATCCAGATAGATACAAACAAAACGTTTTGCACAATTATTCTAAAGCAGCAGATGGAAGATCATCATTGTGGGAAAGAAAGGTAATGTGGAACAAAGAAGTCGCTGATCATGTAATATTTTTCAAAAGAACTGGAAATATAAAGAGAGGCGAAGATTACACAATAGCATATATGTGCGATGAAATATTTGAATGGGATAGTAAAAAAGGTCGATATA
>FZLS01000067.1 GCA_900197625.1 Rhodobacteraceae bacterium Water-Bin34
CATTACCAACAAGCGCTCTCTCGACGCCCCCTACAGTTCTACCAATGTAGAATTCAGAAAACGAAACGGAGCTTTTTTTGTACCCTATAGAATTTGAATTGGAAATATTATTTGAAATCATTGACAGCTCCTGCATCGCAGTATCCATGCCAGACTTAATTACAGAAAACATTACTGAAACTCCTCTTTGGTTAGTTAATAGCAATTTTTATGCCAGAGTTATTTAAAATATTAGGCTCTTCAATCACGAAACAAATGTATGTAGGACTATCCCAGGAAATCGAACAAATTCTTGCTACTTATTCGAGAAAATGTTGCTTGCGCGGCCTCTTTGTTTGTCAACAGTTCCTGAAGCTTTGTAAGTAACTCTGCCATATCTGCATCTTCAATTTTTGAAATATCTTCATTTAAATCAATGAGAGTGTTTTGCGTGCTATCAACAAAGTTTTGAGCTGTACTAGAAGCCACACCCAACTCTGTACGCTTTGATATGAAATGTTCAAAAACATTGTGCAGTTTATTTTGAACGGCTAAATTCGATAGTGAAACTGGCAAAATTATTTCATCATTTGTATTTGAGCCAACTCTCTTTTGTACCCCAATCGATTGATCTGTTGTATTAGGCAAATCAGTAACAAAATTTGAGATTTTTAGGTCGATGCCATTTCCAGAAAGTCTGATTTTATTAGCTGACGACACCACTGCAGTTATACCTGACGCAGAAGTATGTGCGTTTATCGCAGCAACCAGCCCATTAAAATCGTTACCATAAACATGGGCTTTAATATTATATAATGCGCCATTAGCTGAAAGATCAAATTTATATTCGTTCATTTGTCCTGAAGCAGGCAGTACTACGTCCACAGCTGCTCCGTTTGAAAGCAAATTTGAAGATACTCCTGATTGCATGTTATGGTCGAGGCTTCTAGAAAATTCATCAAGAGCTTCAAATATAGAGAATTTCTCATTTCCGGAAGCTGCAGAAAGAAAAACTTCACTGCCAGAAAAATTTTGTCTTAAATCGCTACCACGCGAAACTTGCAAAGTTTTGTTAACAGCTGAACCTACGTAGTTAACTTCACCTAAATTATTAATCTCAAAAGGTTTAGCTACCACTGACGTACCAGAAAAATATCCGTTTCCAAGAGCATCTTGTCCATTTGCAATGCTCAGGATTTCTTCTTTGATGCTAGCAATTTCAATTTGAAACAATTTTCGTTCTTCAGAAGTTAGAAAACCATTTGAACTCTCAATATGCATTTCTTTCAAACGCACCGAAGCATTCTGCAATTGTTCAAAACTTATATCAATTCTCTCAAGATCAGAAACTATCTGTTCGGCATTACTCTTGAACTGAGTGATCTCGAGTTTGTGTTCTTCCGATGCATTTAAGAGCGATATGTCTTGAATATCGTGCTTTAATGATAAAGATTTTTTTCCCGTACTTACCTGAACTTGAAGATCACTAACCTCATTATTCAAGCGTGAAAAAAGATCTATATTTTTTTGATAAAATCCAGAAGTAGATATCGTCATATTATTCAACTCCCGCTACATTGATCGCAATAAGGTGTCTAGTAATTCACGAGCTGTAGTTAGCACACGAGCGAGCGCCTGATAGGCCTGCTGTTGCTCCATTAAGCGTGCGGCTTCAGTATCTAGGTCAACACCTGTGAATTCATTTTTAATGTCCACGGCCAATTGATAAGCTACTTGATTACTTTCTAACGTTTGTTGATTAGCCTGAATTTCTGCGCCTGTACTAGACACAATATTACCAAAAATTTCGGCATATCCACCAACACCAGTCTGATTATTGCTTAACGACATATCTAACATATTGTTTAGATTGCTCGCATCATCAGCATTAGTTGATACTAATACCTTAAACGCGTCACCACCCGCTACTGCGCCATCGAAGTCCAGCGACAATCCCTGAAACGTGGTATTATTATCGTTAGCAATTGAACGCGTCCCCACAATATGCCCAGATTGAAAATCATAAATATCGATACTTGTTGGGTCCGCTGTGTTAACCTCAATAGAATATTCTCTTGTCTCACTCGTCGTCGCAGTCTTTATTTCTCCAATAGCCAATGGATTGCGAGTGCCGCTCGAAATAAAAATTAAATCTTCACCACGCATTCCATCAATAGACAAAACTTCACTGGCCAACGAATTCACCGCCACATTAGACCTAACCCTTTGATCCCCAATATTTGAAATTCTCAAGCCTTCATTAGAAGCTATGAGCTGTGCCGATATCGTGGAAATGCCATAATTCTTAGAGACCGCATTAGATTTTATTCTTATGTTCTTATCCCTGGCAGGGTCGTCATTTACCACCACTTTTACACGAATTTGTGTTGCCACATTTGGGTTTGCTTCCGTCGAAAAAGACATCCAGGACGGTAGAGAACCATTCTTTAAAACTACAGTATTGTTCGATGTATTAAAGGAGAAATCATATTCTGTATCCCCAATCATGAGGGAACCGATGTCATTGTTACTGGATATATTATTTGCGAAATACTTAGAATATATCTCAGTTTTAGATGTATTTGAGATATGAAAATCAGCGGCCGTTTGGCTGGTATTAGAAGACGAATAGGTAATGCCGTGCCCACTGACAACACCATTATTAGCCGTTGCAGTTAGCCGGATTCCAGAGCTATCCGATTCAAAATTCACTGTTAAACGATCTGCTTCAGGTCCAGTCACAACAAATTTGGAACTCGAAATCAGCTCCGAAAGGCCAGCTGAACCTGAATAAGTATTAGTGCCAACAATAACGTTAGTACCTTGAACTTGGACGTCGTCATTTATGTTTAACGTGGCGGTATATGTCTGTTCACCTATAGAAAATTGGATCTGCGATCCATCGCTAGGAAAACCATCCGTTAAGTCAAATGTGTCTCCAAAAAATACAGTAGATGTTGCCAGATCTCGTAAATTTGAAGCCAAATTACTAGAGATAACACCGGTAGAAAATTCATCAGCTTTCTGAGGCACAAAACTACTTTCTAAATTTCCAAACACCGGATCAGAAAGAGTTAAACTGTATTTTGATGCTGATGATACAACATTAATATTACTTGCATCCGCATACCCGCTGTCCAATTTATAATTTGCATAAAAACTAATATCAGTATGGTCATTTTCGATGTCAAAACTTTTACTGGAAAACCCCATATCAAAGGCTGAGTTAGTGCTGTTTAAATTGTTACCATTGTAATTAGCCGTGAAGTCAGAGGTGCTTTTCATCTGCACATTGCCACCAATGACAAGGTGCTGCCCATCAGAAAGTGTCTTGGAATTTGTTAGCATTCTATCACCAAATCGATCTAATTGATTTACTGAAATTCCTACACCGCTGTCTAAATTTACAGTTTTCAATGCGATATCGCCAGCGTCAACATGCTCTAAGATAACACCAGAATTTCCGCTCGAATAGGCTTTCACCCCAGTCGTATCTGAAAACGAGTTGATTTGACTTATTAAGCCAGCATGTGAACCATTTGATACAGTTGTACTAATTTGCACTGTAGATAAGTTGTTTCCAACCAACTCAAATTCTACTAAGCCGTTTGCAATGCCAGATAATTCAACCAAATTTGAGGCAGTGGCACTTATTCCCAAACTGCTAAGATCCGTTGATAGATTTTTAGCAATTTGCCCCGCCATCATACCGCTTTCAAAGGTAACGCTAGCACTCCGGCCACTAGCGGTTGTTACCGAAACAGGACCAACCAATTGTGTTCGATTTGTTGGAAAGGCATTAGACGCATATACTGAAACATTATTATTAATTCTGTCAGGAAAACCTGCGCCAGATAAAGAAATGACATCTAGACCTTCAGTTGTCTTTCTAGTGACATTAGCACCTGAAAAGCCTTCATTCGATGATGTTGGCAAATAATTCGCTCTGTAAATTGCTTCGCTTGAAAATCCATTTTCTTGTGTCAGGTAACTTGTTACTTCATCCTGGCTTAACGTCTTTCCTGAAATTTGTATGCCTTCTTTGGTAAATATGCTCAAATCAGACAGTCCAGTATCCTCCCTGGCCAAGATACCAGAAACTCCACCTAAAGAACCAGATTCTAAGGGCGGAAAATTAGAATTTGACGCCTGCGCTGCAGAAGAAATTACGAAACTTGACCCCGATGCAACTGCATGAAGTCCAAGGTCCCTGAACGAATTTAAGGAACTATTTGATACTATCGCCCCATTATTTAAAATTTCGGCCAGATCATTCGTTGTATCTAAGTCGTCAAATACAGACGAAATGTTAAAAGTATAGTTAGTTGAATTGAGGGTTACGCTTAATTGGTCAGATGAGCTTAATTGAGTTATGTCAGTAAAAATCCGTAAACTTGACTGTGATTTTAAAATTGAGAGCTCTTCAATAGAGCCGACATCTTCAATTACGCCCAAAACACCTAAAGAATTAAAACTTACTGGATTTGCTGCATTTCGTGTTTCTGAAAATAAGCTTTGTAGGTTGGAAATACCGAGAGGCGTACTCTCATTGAAATATCCAATATTTAAATTAGACGAGCCAGAGTTTTTAATGTCTGGCTCAACAAAATGAAGACCTGCTGCTGCTAATTTACTTGCATCAGAAATTAAAACTGCCATGTCAGCGCCAGAAGTATCATTTACTTCTATGAAAAATTTATCTCCATTTTTTGGCTGTCCCTCCGCCAAAATACTTAACTCTCCAAGTTCTAATCGGGAGACAAAATTTGGTATGGATTCACCATTGCTGCTGGAGACGCTCCAGGAGCCACGTTCCGCATTAAAAATCAATTGTAATTTTGACCCAACTAAACTGTCGTTGAAACCCTCTACCCTTAACGAACTATCCCCTCTATTTGCAGCAGCTTTTTGTACAGATACGGCATCTAAACTGAACAAATCAGTTCCCCGGTCTCCATTTAAATCTAAACCCATACGATGTATTGAATTCATCTCCACTACAAATTTTTGAGCAAGGTCATCCACTTCAGAAATGGTTTTTCCAGTTAAATTATCGGCAGACACCAATCCAGCCAATTGCCCTGAAGAGAAATGGATGCTGGAGAGATTTCCATTCGGACCATTTAGATACGACTTGATCCCATGATCATCTGTTTCAAAGGAAATTTCGTTAAAGGAATTACCCTCCAAAAGCGTTGCAACCTCACCAAATTTACCCAGCGATACCGTGACACCACCATTTTTATGATATTCAACACTAATGTCAGCGAGCTGGCTAATGTTTGAAAGTAGGCTATCCCGCTTATCTAAAAGAGAGTTTGGGGCCCCACTTTTATTCGCATTCCCTAATATTTCATTCTGTATGTTCGAAAGGTTGCGTAAGTTAGTATTGAACTCTCCTGCCGCAAGGGACAGGGTGTCGTGCGTGAGCGTTCGAAGATCACTCAGTCCAGAATGTAATTGCGAAATCTCTCTCGAAACAGCCTTCGCTCCAGTAAGCGCTAATGTTCTGAGGTTCATATCAGAAGGGTCTTGGGCAAGGCTATTAATATTGTCAAAAAATTCACCTATGCGGGTACCAACTGTGGCACCTTTAGGTATCAGTACATTTTCAAGGCGGTTTAAAATTTCAGACTTTGATTTCGAAAATGAGAACGACGAGGACGCATTTTGTAATTGTAGATCGAGAAACTGGTCGAATGCTCTAGTGATGCCTCCCATTCGCACACCCAAGCCACTTGTTTTGGAAATTGTCAAAACATCAGCACTAGCTACAGTAATTTCCTCAATTGAAGCATCTCGCCTCGCGTAGCCCTCCGTGCCAACGTTTGCAATATTTTGACCTGTAGCTGCTAGGCTACTTTTGTATGCGCTAATACCGGCCTTACCAATATCAAATAAGTCTCCCATTTTGACTCCCTATTTAACCAAATCAGTTCGCAACTGATGGACGATCACATCTCTTAGGCCTAAGTTAAAAGATGTGCTTCCAGCCTGAGACAGTTCACTATCAAACATCTCTTGAAAGTTATCACTTGCGGTAGAACCTAGAAGGTCATCGCTCAATTTGCTTTGACGAGCCTGATCGAGAAACATTTTAAGAAATATTGCTTCAAACTGGCTGGCTGCCTCCTCTAATTCTGTTAAATTTTGCAGTTTGGCTCCACCCACGGGATCCATATTTAATTTTGACGTTGTAAACTTGGTCAACATTTCCGCTTGGTTGGGAATATTAGTCACTTAACTACACTCCTATATCACAATCAATTCAGCATTGAGAGCGCCTGCCTCTCTCAATGCTTCAAGTATTGCGACCAAATCTGATGATGTTGCTCCCACTGCGTTGATTGAATCAACGATGTCGCTTAATGAAACTCCCTGACCAAATAGAAACGCTTTGGCCACATCTTCTTCAACTTCTATTTCAGTATCTGGATTTTCCACTGCAGGGCCTGCATTTGCGTTGGCGCCTGCACCAACGGCCAACGCATCTGCTTGATCAACATTTACATCTTCATTTACCGTAACCTTTAGGGATCCGTGCGCAACAGCCGCCGGCATAACTTTAACATCACCACTTATAACTATAGTACCAGTTCGAGAGTTGATAATTATTTTTGCAGGCGGTGAAGCTTTCTCAACTTCTAAATTTTCTAACATTGAAACAAAGCCGACCTTTTGACTTGGATCATTTGGGGCCCGAACACGAATACTGTTTTTATCCAATGGCATAGCCATTCCATCACCAAACGTTTCATTTATAGCTTGCGAAATATTCAATGCAGTTGAGAAATCGCCTTGATGTAAATTTAAAATTACGAAATCAGTATCAAGAAAAGCTGTTTCCACCATTCTCTCAACCGATGCACCCCCAGGTATGCGTCCAACTGTTGGTATATTAACTGTTAAAGATGAATTATCCGCACCCTCAACTCCTAATCCGCCAACCACCACATTTCCCTGAGCAATAGCATATGTCTCTCCATCAGAACCCAGCAAAGGCGACATCAAAAGTGTGCCGCCTTTTAATGATTCCGATCCGCCGATTGTGGAAACTGTAACATCGATAGTTTGCCCAGGTTTAGAGAAAGGCGGCAACTCCGCCGTCAACATAACTGCTGCCGCATTGTCACCGTTAAATCCATCTAATGTACTTGTAATCCCAAATCGAGCTACGAGGGACTGCATAGATTGCAAGGTAATCCCAGTATTCCCATCACCAGATCCAGCTAGTCCCACTACGATCCCATAGCCCACAAGCTGATTTGAGCGTATGCCCGCAAGTGAGGTAAGGTCTTTTATTCTATCGGCCTGTGCAGGCGAAATAAAAGACTGGAAAAGTCCACAAAACAGAAGAAGGCTGATTAATTTTTTCATTGGGACAACTCTTATAAAGGATTAATTGTATCAAGGATCTTGCTGTACCAACCCTTTTTACCTGATGCAGCGATGTCGCCAGCGCCAATGTATTGAATATTTGCGTTTGCTATACGGTCAGACGACACAATATTTTTTTCATTAATGTCTTTTGGCCTTACAATGCCATGAACCCGAATATACTCATCTCCGTTATTCAAAGTGAGCTTTTTTTGACCTAAAATTTCGAGATTTCCATTCTGAAAAACGCGCACTACGTGCACTGAAACTTGTCCATTCAAAGAATTTGATTGCGCTGACGAGCCACTACCAGAAAAAGTATTTGCCAAACTAGAACCCAATTTTGTGGATAACTCGGGAGTACCGAGTGCAGTCGGCAAAGAAATCGAACTGTCGTTTGATTTCGCCGTGGCTGCATTTTGTGATTTTGTCGCTTGAAAACTTTCTGCAAATTGGACCGTAATAATATCGCCAACCATTTGAGCTCTACTTTCCATAGAAAATAGATTACCCCTGGTCGCATTAAAGATTGTACCCGAACGATTGTTTGTCTCCACGAGAGGCATTTCTTGAGGATACATTGGTTCAAAGTCGATGCTTACACGATCTGCATTATGCTGGGCGCAGCCAGAAAGCATAATCACTAAAACTGGAACTATTTTATGCATAATTTCGCCTATAAATTATTTGAAATGTAACGCATCATTTCGTCCACAGCGGTTATGGATTTTGAGCTAACTTCATAAGCACGCTGTGTTTCAATCATATCTACTAGTTGCTGCACCACATTTACATTTGAGCCCTCTACAAATCCCTGGATGACCGAGCCAAAACCACCATCTAAGGGTGCGCCCTCCTGTGGCTGACCACTCTCTGTTGATTCAACCAAAAAGTTCTGTCCAATTGGAAGCAGTCCACGCGGATTTCCAAAATTTACAAGAGAAATCTGGCCCACCTCTTGCGCAAAAGCGTTTCCAGCCACAGTGACATTAACGGCCCCATTCGCTGCTATATTAATATTTGTTGCGTCCTCTGGGATTTCGACCTGTGGCTGAACGACATAACCGCTAGCTGTAGTCAGCAAACCCTCTGCATTACGCGAAAACGCACCGTCCCGAGTATAGCCAACCCTACCATCTGGCAATAACGCTTGGAAAAAGCCTTCACCATCAATTGCAAGATCAAGCGAATTATCCGTAGCGACTAGGCCACCCTGGGTGAAAAGTTTTTGAGTACTCACCACCTTCACACCAGTACCCACCGCAAGTGGAGACGTCAGTGACGTATCATCAGCAGTCTGTGCTCCAGCTTCTTTTATTACTTGGTAAAAAAGGGTTTCAAAATTTGCCCGGTCACGTTTAAAGCCAGTAGTATTAACGTTGGCCAAATTGTTCGCAATTACCTGCATTTTGAATTGTTGGGCATTTAGCCCAGTTTTTGCCACGTGCATTGCGGTTGTTGACATTTCTTCGACCTTTCAACTGACTTACACAGTAGAAAAGCAAGGATCGTGCCAAACAAATTATGTTGGTAATCCCATCAATTTTGTACCCGATTTATCAATCTCTTCAGCCTGCTTAATCAATTTAACATTTATTTCAAATTGTCGCTGCATATCCATGTTGAATACCATCTCTTCAATTGCATTAACGTTGGAACCTTCCAAAACCCCCTGGGCAAATAAACCAGACTGATCTACGTCAGGCACAGAACCATCCAAGTTACGAATTTTGCCATCTAAACTCTTAGTCAGGCTGTTGGTCGGTGGGGATGCAGAGCCCAAAAATCCAACACTGGTGAAATCCCCCGGCAAGGCTCCAGGCTGATGTACTAATACCTCGCCATTATCGCTAAACTTTATAGCAGTAAACGGAGGTAAAATTATTGGTTGGAGGCCATCAGACAAAATAAGGTTACCAGCACCATCAACCAGACGGTTTTCGGTATCAACGCCAAAATCACCACGTCGAGATAGTGCAACTTCGCCATCCGGTGGTTGAATGAATAAATATGCACCATTCAACATGGCAACATCAGTTTCCAAGCCAGTATTTTGAAGTTGTCCTGACTCACTAGAGAAAACTCGTTCTCCAGTTTCTAGTGGGAATATTCTCGCTGTGGCTTGGTTCAAAGACGACAAAAACCCAGCGTTACCCTCGTTAGGTAAATCTCGACGAAAGCCTGGCACATTAGCATTCGCCAAATTATTGGCCAAATCAAATTTAAGATCCTTTAGACCCGTAATTGAGCTTAATGCCGTTTGAACCATTCTATCCATACCGCAGAACCTTTAATTATAGTCTAATGTTAATAATGGTCTGCGTCATGCTAGTCGTGGTTTCCATTGCCTTTGCAGCAGCTTGGTAATTACGTTGTGCCGTTATTAAGTTTACCAACTCTTCCGTAATATCCACATTGGACCGCTCCAGAGAGCCCGAAAGGATATTTCCAAACCCATCCTCAGCAGCTTCACCTAGTTCTGGATCACCACTCGCAGCCGTCGACGTAAACGTGGAATTACCAATTTGCTTGAGCCCACTATTGTTACTAAAGTTAGCGATGATTATTTTACCCAAGCTTACATTTTCACCATTCGAGTATCCTGCCAGAACATTTCCATAGTTATCAATTTCCAGATTCGTTAACCGACCAGACGCAGCTCCATCTTGGCTAACGTTTTGCGCAGAAAATGGTTGTGCAAATTGAGTGGCTTCAGAAAAATCAACCGTGATGCTAGCGTTTGGTAATCCGTCATAACTTACTTTAGTTATTGGACTAATTAATTCTCCAGCCTTGTTAAAGGTAAGCTCTCCATCATCCAAATATAAAGGATAAAAATCTTCAACGATGTTATCAGCAAAGTCATCTGTGCGCGTAGTGATCTCACCGGTAGGTGACACAAACAATGGGCGCCCCAAATTATCTGTAGCTTGCGTCGGTGTCTTTATTTCAGTGGTGTTTCCTATTCCCAATGGAATATCTTGCAAACCAAACCGCAGAGCGCCATCAATTTTAAAAGTCGATGTGTCACCCATTGTACCTGTTGTGAACACAAAATTATTGTTCGCAGCATTGTAGCTAACATCCACACCACCGACTGGCTGCCCCGTAATCGGATGCTGCATTTGATTAATCCTTGCTTCCAAAGCGGTAGCCATCGTTATGCCAGTATAGTTTTTCTCTGGCAGTTCAATGAACGCACTTACTCCATTGACAACAACATTAAATCTATTCTCGTCGCCCGCAGTCGTAAGTGTGAAGGCATTTTTCATGTCAACAAGTGCCTCAGCTCCCGTCGCAACCGCTGGAGTAGATCTGATACCAGTAGCAGCAGTATAGCCAACCTCACCCTCACGTGGAAAGCCAAGGACCTGGTTTGTACCCGCACCAATCTTGTGCGCCGTGTATGCTGCTGCATCAGTGGGGTCTTTTTCCCCCAAGATGGTTAATTTATAGCGCCCAATGCTAATGTCAGACTTAGATTGGTTCGCAGAAACACCTTGCACGCTGTTGGCTGCTAGCGCCTCACCAGTAGACCCACTCTTAAATTCAAATGCATTATTGACGGTATCAAAATAAACATCCATGCCGAAGCGCTGATTTTGAGCCTGCACAGCAGGACCATCATTTATAAATGAGTTGCCAATCGCTTTATCGTCGCCTGCAAGGCTAACGTCTTTATTATTTCCGTAGGCCTGAATACCTATACCGTTCGTGCCTGCTGAAAGAACCTGACTATAAACAGTAAAGTTATTCATCCCAAGGCCAGTGCCCAGTCCCAACTGCGCATTATCAGCATCAAATTTTAATCGTTGTTCTTTATCATCATAATTAATTTTTATTGCAGGATTTCGATCATCAACCCAATTAGTGCTCAACGTATTTGTATTGAGTCCCAAAGTAGACAACGCTTGGCCAGACGCTAGTGTCCCGGTAAAAGCCAGCGCAGCTCCACCAGCATTTGTTGTTGTGGTTTGGGCCGCCGTTCTTTTAGCCGATGCGCCGATTTCTTGGACAACAATCTTATTGGTATAAAAAGCTTCATTTACACCATCCACAAGGCCCTCAGTATCCTCAAAATATGCGACAATGTGATCTGACGGTTTTGCTAGAACTTGGATTGGACGCTCGGTAGATGCGCTAATGGTCGGGAAGGTCGCACCATTCATAGCATAATCTAATGTTACTCTGTAATGGTTAGAAGACGCCCCAGTTGTTGTCACTTCTGTGACTGCAATATCTTTGTCACCAAACATGGCTGTCATCGCACTTGTAGTTTTACCACTAGCAGGAAATTGCATAAACCGAACCGTTTCAGGCGTAAGTGTGAACCCAGACGTCGGAACCTCAAAATATGGTTTTCCGGCATGTGGTGTGCCAGCGGCGTGAACACCAAATCCACCAGCCAGTCTTGCTGCGACATTGTTATCATATGCTTTAACGGTAGGTACATTAGCTGCAGCGCCTGTCGCGTCATTCGAATAAGCTAAGAACCTTGTAGTAGTCACTACATTGTTACTAGCGTCATTGGTTTTGTGAGTTACAGTTGCAATATCATTACCTGTAATTCTTGCCACAGGAATACCCGTAGCAGGGATAGCGGTGTTGGGAATTACACCAGATACGAGTTTTTTGAACAATCTACCATCAGCATTAAGGGCTGTAACATTTGCTGCATTTACGCCAGCGGCGCCCGCCCCGCCAACTTCATGAATATACGCATTCAATTCATCATTTATCCGAACCTGTGCGTGGCTTAAAAAATTTGTTTGAGTCATGCCAGCCTTAGCTTGCGCTACGGTGTTGACTATAGATGCCTCATGCAAGTCTACTACAATCGGCGTTGCAAGCCCAGTAGACAATCCGTCACCAGTCGTAACCTTCAAATCAATACTAAATTTATTATCGACATCGTCAGTTAGCTGAATTTTTTTATCGTCTCCAAACGCATTTTTAGTAGCCACTTCAACCACCGCAGCCAATTGAGTGCCGTTATATGTCCCAGGAGGGATGTCAATTGAGACTGGACCGCTTGCATCTACGTCAACTAAAAGAAAATCTTTGCCCCAAAAAGTTGATCCAGTTGGATTTGCTGTACCGTTAAGAGCCTGATATTCACGAGTGGCCTTAAATTGAAGTGGATCAGTTACAATCGTGACAGTTCTGCCATCACCCAAGAATGTTTCAATCCCATTTGACTTAAGGGTCGCAGGCGTTGAATCAGTGGCAACTCCAAGGGCATCAGCTTTATAAAGAGGAAACCCCTTACCCTCTAAAATGTAGGCGGGATCCTGCGGGAGGTTAGTTTGTTGCCCAAATTTATCAATATATAAAGCGGCCTCTTGCGGATCAACAGCACGTGTAAGTCTAGGAGTTATCTCCAGGCCATCCACCATTAATTTAGTATCATACTTAATCGTTGGATCCGCATCTGTAGAACTTTGCGTTTTCAAATAAAATACAGTAGCGGATTGAGGATTCCCTGATCGATCAAAAATAGTCACCGATGAGTTGGATGTGTATGTTTCAGGATCATCTGGATCAAAAATATTATCCGCAGGCAATACTGGAGAGTCAGACGAAAGATTTACGCCCATTGACATCGTGGTAGTTTGCTTCGGCTCACCATACTCAGACTTCAATTGTAGCTTATTTGCCCCGGACAACGTTTTGTCAGACACAGCACCATCATCATCCACTGGATAACCCAACAAAAATTGGCCGTTACTGTCGACTATGAAGCCATTGTCATCGACGTTGAATGCACCATTTCTTGTGTAGACAGTTTGCTGCGCATTACCACCCGCTTGCAATGCGAAAAAGCCTTGCCCCGAAATTGCCATGTCCAGTGAATTAGATGATGTGGATATATTACCTTGCGAAAATTGTTGAGTGATCGACTTTGTCAGCGTACCAACACCAACTGATTTAGCCTGCAGAGGAGTAGACCCGTAAATATCACCGAATTCCGCCCGGCTCTTCTTAAAGCCATTCGAGCCAACGTTAGCGATATTGTTCGATGTTGTGGAAATATCGGTCTGTGCGCCTTTGAGGCCAGTAAGTGCGGTATAAAACGACATCAAGTCACTCCTTGCAGAAACTTAGTTCAATTCTTGTTAGTGGTTCGAAGCAATAAATGTGCCAATATTTTACCACGAATTATTTTTTGGAGCGAACGCCCCGTGGCCATTAACTTATCTAAAGTTGACGGCGCTACTGACATCCATTTCACCAAAGTCTTCAACGTCGATAAGAACACTTTCGGAATTCCCAGACCCTATAGAAGCAGACAACACTCGTGCATAAACGGATGGGTTCAATTCCTGTGGACCCTCACCGAAGTTTACGGTGGCGTTAATCTGAATGCGGCGATTAGAATTCTGAATTTCGTCAGGAATAT